>JARFQS010000217.1 GCA_029287645.1 Thermoanaerobaculia bacterium
ATGTTTATAAGAGACAGCCCAGGAAGCTTGACAATGTCGGCCACATAGAAGGGGAGGGGCTGGACCCCTCCCATGGGAGCCCGCAAGGGGCTCCCCTACCTTGGATTGTCGCGGGCGGCCGCAAGGGCCGCCCCTACATGGTATTCGTGCACCCAGGACCCCAGGACGGTCGGGCGGAGAGGTCTGGCCGCTTCAGGAGAGCGAGAAGAAGGACTGGATCCGACGAAGGAAATTCTGCTCGTCCTCGATGACGGCTTCCGCCGCCGCTCGGTCTCGGTGGTCCTCGAGTACCTCCATGGTGTCGAGGCGGCGAGCGGCCAGGGCCCGGCTCAGGGACTCCGCGATGCGTGGGTCGGCCTCCAGGGTCGCGGCCAGGGCCCGCTTGGTGAGCACCAGAACGCCACAAGGATCCCTGGCGATCACTGTCGCGCTGCGCGGCTCGCCCGTCAGCAGAGACATCTCGCCGAAAAAGGCCCCTTCCTCCAAGATCGCGAGATCGACATGCCGATGCTCGGCCTCGGGATCCGATTTCGTCACCCGAACGGCCCCCTTCTCGACCACGAACAGGGAATCGCCAGCTTCCTCCTCTCGCACGAGAACCTCCCCCGCATCGAAGAGCCTGCGCTGTGAGGAGGCTGCGAGCTGCCGCACGATCTCGCTGTCGAGCTCGTGAAAGATATCGACACGGGAGAACAACTCCGAAGCCTTGCGCAGGGCTTTGCTCTGTCGATGCTCCTCCATCTCCGGAGCCTCGTGCATATGGATCGTGCGAATCGGAAAGGGAATCTCGATCCCGTGGCGCTTGAGTTGGTACCAAATGCGCGAGTTGACGCCATCGATGAACCGGGTGACGTTGGAGGCCCGCCGTGTCCAGACTCGCATGAAGTAGGTGATGGCGTGGTCGTCGAAACTCTCGAGCAGGACCCTCACCGGCGGGCGGTCGAGTGCTCCTGGAGCGGAGAGCGCTGCCTCCTGCAGCACTTCTTTGATCTCGGCTGGCGGAACGCCATAGGGGAGGCCAATCCGAAGCTCGACCGCAAAGGGCCGCTCTCCAGAACCGTAGTTGATCAACCGCGACACGGAGAGGTTGGCATTGGGCTCGTAGATATGGAGTCCTTCTTTCGTCCGTAGATGGGTACTGCGCCAGGACATGTCCACGACCTGCGCCCGCACACCGCCCTCGATCACCAGCCAGTCACCCGGCCGAAAGGGCTTCTCCAGGTCGAGTGCCATGCCGGAGAAGATGTTCTTCAGCGTGTCCTGTAGAGCCAGTCCGATGACAGCAGAGAGCACGGTCGAAGAGACCAACACGGGGCCGATCGGCTGGTTCAGGATCTCGGTGATAGCGAAGAAACCCACCGCGATCAGCAGAGCGAGCCGTAAGACGTCCCTCGCCAGTTTGGGTACCAACGGACCCTGGTCCTTGCCCCACGGCCGTTGCAAGATCAAGGCGTCGACCAGCGCATAGAGAACGAGACTGGTGAGCAGCAGCGCTATCGTGGAGACGATGCCTCCAGCCGGCGAACCGAGCAAATCGAACCCGAGATTGCGAAGGACGGCCAGTCCAGCAAGGCTCAAAGCCCAGAGGTGATATAAGAATTTGAGATGGAATCGGGGAACTCGCTTCCTGACCAGGAGGTACAGAGCTTCCAAAACGAGGAGCACCCCTGCTCCGACCGCCACTGCCATCAACCACTGTCCCGATAACATCGTGGCAGAAGCTTACTAGAATGGGCCCGAACCTCTCCTGGACCTGCGGTCTCCGAATCGGAGGCTCGACCTGGAGGCTGGTTTTACGAGACTCCAGGGAGGAGACGAAATGAGACGAAGGGCAAGGCACATACTGGCGATCGCATGGCTCGTCCTCACGGGCCTGGTACTCGAGGGGTGCTCGGGCAACCCGAGTGTCAGTGGGGGGGTTGGAATCCACCGTAGCTCGAGTGGCAATTGGGGCACCAGTCTCAGCGTCGGTGTTCACAGTCACGGTCGCCGCTGGTGAGGATTGAAAGCATGCGATACGCAAGATTTGTAGTCCTCCCCATCCTGGCTCTGATCCTCGCGCCGAGCCTGTGTCGAGCTGCAACAATCGAGTACGAACACGACGGCGCTCCTCTGTTCTCCATCACATTTCCCGGCGGGTGGTATGTCGACGAAGACTACGAGGCCGAGGCAAAAGCGGCTGGCACCGATGAAGGTACCGACCCCGAGATTCGGATTCTCGAAGCCATGCCGGGTGATGGAACGAAACTATGGTTCGGGATCTGGGTCGCACCCAAGGCTACGACCTTCGAACGGGCCCTGGAGTATGTCGCCTCCCTCGATGGCTACCTCTTCACCGATGTCGAAGCCTCCCAGCCTCGGGACACCGAGCTGAGAGGTATGGCAGCCAAGACCTTTTACGGAACCGCTCGACGAGAGGGAGAAGATGTCGAGTTCGCAGTGGCTCTCTTCGAGCCGCGCGACGAGGTCATGGTGGTTGCCCTCTACGTCGGCCGCCCCGAGACCTGGAAGGCCCACCAGGAAGAACTGGAAGCCGTCGTCGACTCACTGAAGCCGGTTGACGAGAGATAGACTACTCCTCTGAGTTGCAGGAAAGTACTTGACGATTTGCAGGCTCGAGCGGAGGGAGAATCCCATGAAAATCCGTGACATTTCGAATCTGGTGCTGGTGGCGCTGGTGCTGTTCAGCCTGACCATGGCCTGCTCGTCGACCAAGACGGTCAAAGAGAGGCCCTACAAAGGCCAGGCGGGACACACCTTCATCAACGAGGAAGGTGCGGTGGCATTCGGTCTCGTGGTCCAGGTCAACCAGAGTGCGGTCGTCGTCACCGACCCGCAGAGCGGAATGGCAGGGCCGTTCAAGAACGTCCAGGGCAACGGCACCACGAGGCTCACCATGAGCAACCCTGCTCAGGCCATCGCCGTTGGTGGTGAGGGATTCAGGCTCATCTTCCGGTCGTACCCATCCGGCCTCCAGATTCGCAGCTGGTGGTGGCTCGATCAGAAAGGCAAGAGACTCGGCAAGAAGAAGTCGGGGTAGTCGGTTCGCATCGCCCGCCGAAGACTGGATCACCTCACCCACCGATGCCTTGCATCCTAGGGTGGGGGACTCCATTCCGTCTGTTCAGCTGGGATCGGTAGAGCTCGGAGACCCGGACGTCTGCTCCGTCTCCTTCTCAGAGGGGCCACATGCTTTCCGACGACCTGCCGGATCGGGGACCCCTCACGTAGGGACGCCCATGCGCGGCAGGATCACGTACTGCAGCAGAATCCAGCCCACGATGATGCCGATGAAGAGTAGATTGTCCATGGCGCTCGCCCTCGTCCTTCACCGTAACAGCCTGGAGGCCTGTTTCATTCCAGCTACCGTCCCAAGGTCTTGAGGCCTAAGGGCGTAGGGGCCGTAAGGGCTTGAGGGCGTAGGGGCCTAATGGAGGGGGACTCATTGCCTCGAAGATCAGGCGAGGCACGCCGGCTGATCATCCCCCACTGCCTCGCGCAGATAGCGTCCGCTATCTACGCGAACTGAGCTACACTTGCGCCGACTCGAAACCGGGGAATGGCCCCCGAGGGGAGGTAAGTGATGCAGGAGATGTTCTCGAAGCGATGGTTCCGGTGGTTGATCGGTTTTCTGGCCGTTGTCGCCTCGGTATACATGGGCCGCTATCAACGCCAGACAGGACCCACCTATCCGGTTCCCGTGAGCGAGGAGCTAGCTGGCTCGAGCATCTCGGGCGAGTTGATTCGTACCCACGGTGGGGCCGGGGACGCTCATGTCACGCTGACCGTCGAGTCCACCACGGCCGCGGGAGAGGTAGTCTGGCGTCGCTATCCCACGAACGACGACTGGAGCAGAATCCCCATGCAGCGAGAAGGAGGGGGGCTCGCAGCCGACCTGCCTCATCAGATACCTGCCGCCAAGCTCGAATACTCCGTACGACTGACCGACGGGGGGCAGGAGTTGGTGTTGCCACACGATGAGACGGCCGTCATCCGATTCCGTGACGATGTGCCGGCCTGGGTTCTCATACCCCATATCATCTTCATGTTCGTCTCGTTGGCCATCGTCTTCCGGGCGGCTTTCGGCGCTGTTTTGGGGGAGGAGAACGTGAAGCGCTTCATCCCCTGGTCCTTGGCCTTCCTGATTCCAGGCGGATTCATTCTCGGTCCTCTCGTGCAGAAGTTCGCCTTCGATGCCTACTGGACCGGTTGGCCCTTCGGTGGGGACTGGACCGACAACAAGACACTGGCCGCACTCGTGGCCTGGCTCATCGCCTGGGTCATCTGTCGATACTGGCCTCGGTTCGAGCGGGCCGCGATTCTCTTTGCCTCGATCGTCATGCTGGGGGTCTATCTCATCCCCCACAGCATCCACGGCAGCGAATTGGATTGGTCGACGGTAGAACAGAGCGAGCAACCCGCGGCAGCCCAGCCCGTGGACTGATACGTCTGTCGTACCTCGCCTGATCTGTGGGGTCT
>JARFQS010000375.1 GCA_029287645.1 Thermoanaerobaculia bacterium
GCAATCGGAAGCCTGTACCGGGACTCATAGGAGACGAGGTCGTCGACGACCGGAAAGGTCAGGAGAGGAATGAGCAACGTGGTTCGTTGTGGTGAGGTTCCTGCGGGGAAGTGCCATAAGATCGACCACAAAGGACCCCCATTTGATGAAAGCTCTCCGGTTTCTTCGCCATCCCCTCATCGAGTCGGCAGTCCTACTGATCCTGCTGTCTCTCCTGTATCTGCGCGGCATCGATCGGATCGATTTCCATCGCGATGAAAGTCACTGGGTCGCCACGAGTGCCTACTTCGAAGCAGCTCTCGATGCCGACTTCATCCAGCCGGAGTGGATGACCACCAACGAGCTGAGCCCTGGGTTGAAGAAATGGTTCCGATCCAAGGTCCCAACCGGCCTGGGGTCGCTGGAGCCACCGAATGACACCTGGGGAACCAACTACTTCACTCTCACCCAACCGCCTGTCGCCCGCTACATCATCGCCATCGGGCGCCGACTCCGTGGCTACACGGTGCAAGACCTGAACCCTCCCTGGAGATTCCGAGTCAGCGACAGTGAAAACGTGGCGGCTGGCAATATGCCGTCCGAGGGATTACTCCATTCGGCGCGGGCCACCATGGCGGTCGTCAGTATCGCCAGCGGGATGATCCTGTTCACAGTGGTATCTGCCAGCGCGGGAAGCACAGCAGGCTGGATCTTCATCGTTCTGTACGCTGGCTCGCCCTATCTCCTGATCCACCTGCGGCGTGCCATGGGCGATCCATCGTTGTTGCTCTTCACTTGTCTGGCAATGCTCACGGGCATGCTGGCTCTGCACACCTGGGAGAAGACGCGAGAACGCACTTGGCCGCTCTTCTGGTTGGCTCTGATGGGAGGCTGCGCCGGATTGGCGGGGGCCTCGAAGCTGAATGGCCTGGGCCTCGCCGGGGCCGGTGTGGCACTGGGGTGGTTGATCGCCCTTTACCCCAAGGGCTTTGCCACCCGCTCGGAACGACTGACTTTCGCATTCGCTGCATCGGCGGTGGTGATGACGACGACAGCCATCGCATTCATTGCCGTCAATCCGTTTCTGTACCCGCACCCATGGGCAAGAACCAGAGCCATGTTCCTGCTGCGCATCTCGGAAATGAGTAGTCAGAGTCAAAACCCGGAGTGGGGCCTGAGCGGTCTCGAACAGCGTCTGGCAGTCATCCCGCGTCGCATTTTCGAGGATCACGCCTTGATCCACTCTGGTTGGATCAATGCCCTCCTGGGGAGTGTGGGCCTGATCTACCTGGTGCGATCGGCGTGGCAATGGCTTGTCGGAAAGGGTAGCTCTCCCGCCAGCCCGGCGCTACTCGCGGTGGGATGCGTCAGTGTTTTGCCAGCGCTTACCACACCTCTCGATTGGGACCGCTATTACCTGTTTCCGATCGTCTTTCTTTCTTCGCTGATCGCCATCGGGCTAGGCAGGATCCTGACCGGGATCTATCGAAGGTTTCGACCAGCATCGCCGCCATCCTGAGCTGACGGCAGCTTCCACTCCAGCCACCGAAGAGACCCAAGCCCTCGAGAGGGCGCTGCTAGTTGGTACGTCTTTGCACGTCTATCGGCAGATAGCGCAGCTCGCTCATGTTCGTCCCCAGCTCGAGATCCGTGCGAAGACTGATCAACTCGTGACAGAGGCGCGCCGTACTCGCGTGGGTGCGCAGTCGCTCCCCGAGTCTGCCCTCAAGATCGTCGATCGCCTGCAGCGCATCCTCCAACGTCTCGAATCGAGACAACAGCTCGCTGGCGCTTTTCGGGCCGATGCCGGGGACGCCATGGATGCCATTGCCGCGGTCACCGGCAAGCGCCAGGAAGTCGACCAGCTGTTCCGGGCGGACGCCGAACTTCTCGACCACGTCCTGTGGCTTGAAGTCGGTTCCCTTGAAGTGATCCCGAACCCGGACACCCAGAGGCAGCAACGCTAGGAATATCTTGTCGGTCGACAGGATCGTCGCCGAGACACCGGCAGCGACCGCCTTGCAGGAGATCGTGGCGATGACATCGTCCGCCTCGAGTCGGGGCTGAATCAGGGACGCAACACCGATCTCCCGGAAGGCCTCGCGGTACTCCTCGAGGGCGGATTCCAGCGCCTCCGGCATCGGAGCGTGTCCAGCTTTGTACTCGGGATGAAGCTCATGTCGCCAGCTTTGGCCCTCACCATCGAAGACGCACACGGCGTGCGTCGGCGAGCCCTCGCGCAGGCCACGGCGAAGCGACTGCACGCTCGACACCTTCGCACCCTCCGCCCTCTCCGGTCCATCCTCCCCCGGCTGAGCAGCATAGACCCGCCGGATCAGGTTGAGAGCATCGACCAGAAGCAGGCTGGGACGCCGCTGGCTCTCGTTCGTCAAAGCAGTTGCTGAATGACCAGCCTTCCCCTAACCATCACCAGTGATCGGAAAACCTATTGTAGATCGCCCGGAACCGCGCCATGCAACCCTGGATAGAGGTATGGCGTCCAAAGAAGAGAGCGCAGAGTTGCTGGCCAAGAGAATCGCCTCTTCGCCAGGGTCTCCACATCAGCACGAAACCAAGGTGTACATCATGAGCCACGGGATCCATCTTCATCACCGCGCGTTGGCCATTCTCATTCTCTTCTTCTCGACCCAACTAGCTGGGCAACAAGCGACCCCTACGCGAGTGGATCAGGAGGCGGGTGCTCTGTTGACGAGGCAGCAGGCCCTGGCGGACATCCGAACCCTCAGCGAGGTACTGGAGAGTGCCCATCCCGACCCGTATTCCGCTGGCGGCGGCAAGGTTGCCTACCACCGTCGACTGCAGCGCCTGATGCGTGGAGTTCCGGAGTCGGGCTTGAGCGCCGCAGAATTGCACGCTCGCCTCCAGCCGTTCATCGCCAGCCTCGCTGATGGTCACACCTCCCTGCCGTTCGATGCGTCGACCAGGAGCAAGACCGATCCGGGCGGGATCCCACTCTACTTCGAGGTCGTCGACCAGCGACTCTGGGTCGCGGCGGTTGCCAGTAGCGATCAGCTGGATCTCATCGGTGCGACCCTGGAGGCTGTGGAGGCGGTGCCGTTCGCCGAGTTGGTGCAGCGCGAATCGCTTCAGAGGGGTCACGACAATGCTCACCACGCACTCAGCAGCCTGGCCGGCTTCGGTGCCCTCTAC
>JARFQS010000441.1 GCA_029287645.1 Thermoanaerobaculia bacterium
GCCGCAACCGACGGTTGGGTCACCGAGGCCAGCATTGCCAGGAGGACACTGATGAGGACTCGTTTCATTCTGTTCCGGACCTTCCTTGTCGGCATCGCGGGCGATCTCACGGTCAACTCGGCTGTCCAACGCCCACCCCGACCTCGATCTCCTCGAAGCGAGCCGTGAAATGTCGCAGTACCGGAGCTTCATAGACCATGTTGAGGCCCTTGACCCGCTCCGGTTCATCGCGAATCACCTCCAAGACGTCACAGACGTAACGGAGATGGGTGTTCGTATAGACCCGCCTCGGCACGGCGAGGCGAACCAGGTCCAGCTCTGGATAGACGTCCTCTCCAGTCTCGGGATCTTTGCGACCGAACATGACACTCCCGACTTCCACCCCTCGGACCCCGCCACCACGATAGAGCGCCACTACCAGAGCCTGCGCCGGGAACTCCGACTGCGGTATGTGAGACAGGAACGATCGCGCATCGATGTACACGGCATGGCCCCCGACCGGCTGGATGATGGGGATTCCCAGCTCCGCCATTCGCTCACCGAAGGCGCCGACTTGCGAGACGCGGAACCGCAGGTACTCCGGGTCCATGACTTCCCAGAGCCCACGCGCCACCGCCTCCAGATCCCTGCCCGCCAAGCCGCCGTAGGTAGGGAAACCCTCGATGAGAATCAGGCGCTGCTTGATGGTCTCGATGAGCTCATCATCCCGGCTGGCGAGAAAGCCGCCCATGTTGGCCAGGCCATCCTTCTTGGCGCTCATCGTGCACCCATCCGCCAGATCGAAGATCTCCCGGACGATCTGCGGAATGCTCTTCTCCTGCTGGCCCGGCTCGCGCTGTTGGATGAAAAAGGCGTTCTCCGCAAACCGACAGGCATCGATGTAGAACGGAATGCCGAATTCCCGACAGAGCTCGGAGTAGGCCCGGATGTTGGCAAGGGAGACGGGCTGCCCACCACCCGAGTTGTTGGTGAGCGTCAACATGGCCAGTGGGATTCTGGATCTCGGCGTCTCCTCGAAGAGTCGGCGGACTCTCTCCAGATCGATATTGCCTTTGAAGGGATGCTCGGCGGCCGGGTCCCTACCTTCCGGGATCACCAGATCGACCGCCAGGCCACGATGGATCTCGATGTTGGCGCGGGTGGTATCGAAGTGGTTGTTGTTGGGCACGATCATGTCCGGCTGAACCAGGGTCGAGAAGAGCAGGTTCTCCGCTACCCTGCCCTGGTGTACCGGCACGAAATGGGAGAAGCCGAAGATCTCCGTCACCGCCGCCTCGAAGTGATAGTAGTTCCGCGCCCCTGCGTAAGACTCGTCCCCGCGCATCAATCCGGCCCACTGGTTGTCAGACATGGCCGAGGTGCCCGAATCCGTCAGAAGATCGATGAAGACCGCTTCCGCTGGTACGTCGAACAGATTGAAACCGGCCTTCTGCAAACGTTCCTCACGCTCCTTCTCGGTCGGCAGGGAGATCGGTTCGACTACTTTGACTCGCCAGGGCTCTGGTAGATGAAACGGCATGGTGGTCTCCGGGCAATAGCTCTATTCAGGTTCAAGGGGATGTTACTACGGTGCGTCTCTCAGCTAGTGTTGACCTACGTATGATCGTCGTTCACGAAGACTCCGACTTCATCGTCATCACGCAGCCCGACCACGCCCGGCTCTCGGCCGAGATCCTCTCTCTGTGGATCGACGATGGCCTACCCGACCACCCGCGCCGTCAGGACCTGCTGTTCGCGGTCCGGGAGCACGACAATGGCTGGCGCGAAGCCGATGCGGCGCCTCGCTACAATGCGATCGCGCAGCGACCTCACGACTTCCGTTCCATCCCGTCGATCGACCATGTCGAGATCTGGCAGCGCGGGATCGAACGCTTTTCCGAGAGCCATCCCCATGCTGCCCTGCTGATCGCCTTTCATGCCGAGTCTCTGTACGGCAAGGCGACCGAGGTGCCCGAGGACTGGCATAGGTACCTTTCTCGGCTCGAGGCTCTGCGAGAAGATTGGTTTGACGAGGCGGGTGTCGATCCAAACTTCATAGAAGAGGACTACCGATTCCTCGAGACCGTCGATCTTCTATCGCTGGCGATCTGCAACCGCTGGAACGGACCCCTGGAGACTGCTCTGGTCAGTGCATCCATCGCGGAGTCGACCCTACACCTGAGCCCTTTTCCACTGGCCGGAGCGACCACGCTTCAGATCCCCTGTCGGCGCATTCCAGACCGTCCCTACCACGGGGACGCCGATCTCGGCGGGGAGCTGGCCACCGCCAGATGGGGCGAGTGGGCGATCCGTATCTCACCAGGACCCATATCGCCGAGAATCGAGCCCTGAGGGCTCTGTCGGGACTCGGAAGGGCCGTGATACGATTTTCCGGATGTCGGAACCGATTTCGGCCGGCGACCCGCCCACAGAGCCGCCGGTAGAGCCAACACGCATCAGGATTCCCTCTCCTATCGGCACCCTGGGTATCGAGTTGACCGGAGAGGTGTTGACGCGCGTCGTAATCGTCCCCAAAGGCCGGGTGCGCAATCAATTCCGGGACTTCGCCGATCTCAAACCGAAGGAGCGCACCGATTTCCTGGACGAAGTCCTCGGGCGTTTCTCCGAGTACTTCGCCGGCGCGAGACGCAGCCTCGACCTGGAATACGATCTCAAAGCCACCGATCTCTCACCGCTGGCTCGTAGAGTCTTGCGGCAGACCGCTAAGGTTCCCTACGGCCGTACGCGGACCTATGGTCACATCGCGGAAGCTGCGGGCAAGCCCGACGCCTACCGCCAGGTGCTCTCCATTCTCCTGGTCAATCCTCTGCCGGTCGTCATTCCGTGTCATCGAATCGTCACCACCAAGTCGGGACCCGGCAGCTACATTGCCGGTGAGAAGAAGAAGGCCTGGCTGTTGCGGTTGGAGGAGAGGACCCGAGCCCTCGAGGACCTCGATAGCTGAGCGATCCGGCGGCCTGCCCTATCCCCTGAAGCGAATCATCTCCCATCACGCTCGAGGGTGATCTGGAGGTTTACGGTCTGCCCGGACTCGACTTCGAAGTCGAGTCCGGGCAGACCGTAAACCTCCAGATCACCC
>JARFQS010000384.1 GCA_029287645.1 Thermoanaerobaculia bacterium
AGATATACACGCGACTCGATTCGTCGGCAGCGTCAGATGTGTATAAGAGACAGGTGGTGAACACCGCTCGGAGGATCGGTCATCGCGAGCCTCCCGGTCCCGCTGGCCGCTCGAGCTCGGCGACCCGCAGAACCGGATCGGTCGCCGCCTCGAGTGCCTCCGCAGTCTGCAACGCGATCGGTATCGCCTCATCGACCGGAATCGCTCCTCGCTTGATTCGCTCGGAGAGATCTTCGCCCTCGAACCTCGCCATCCGATCCGGATCCTCGGCAAACTCCGTCGGCAGCACCTTGAGCGCCACCTCTCGCCCGAGTTTCGTGTCCTCGGCGCGCCACACCTCTCCCATCCCACCGGCGCCGAGCTCGCCGGTGATGCGGTAATGAGCGAGGGTGGTGCCGATCATGGCAGCACCTCATCCAGCCGCTCCCATTCCCGCCTGGCCCGCTCCATCAAGCGGCCAAACCGTTCGTCACCTCGGATGCTGTCCAGATAGTGGTCGTGCTCGGAGAGAAATGGGTAGTTGATCATCCCCTGGTCGATCGCCCGGTCGAGCCAGTACAGTGCCTCATCCGTGGCGCCGACTGCAGCATGTGCACTGGCCAGGGCCCAGGGGATCTCCGCGTCCCACGCGGCCGCCTGCCGATATGGGCCGTCGGCGAGCCGCAGGACCTCCGCACGGTCCTCTCGCCAGGCCGCCCGGCAGAGTCCCATCCACCACGTGCCGATGTCTGAATCCGGCTGGGCCACCACCCCCTCGGTCAGGGCCTCGGCCTCGTCGAGCCGCTGGGCGTAGCTCAGAGCCATGACATAGTTCGAGCGCCAAACCGGGGTGACCGGATCGAGTTCGAGCATTCGGCGCCCAGGTTCGAGCGCCTCTGAAAACCGGCCGGCGAAGAGCGGCACCGCGACGCTCATCAGGCGACTCATCGGGTCGAGCGGATCGATGTCCAGGAGCCGTGCCACCAAAGGCTCGGCAGCGTCCGGCTTTCCGCCCAGCCATCCGTGGATGTGGGCGGACAGCTGAAGCGCCTGGACGTCCTTCGGAAAAGCCTGCAACACACGCCGCCAGCTCCGTCTGCAGCCGTGAATGTCGCCCCGTGCCAGCTGCAAATGGGCTTGGACGCTGGAGCCGCGAGGCGAATCGGGTTCGAGCGCGAAGATCTTTTCCGCGCACCTTTCGGCCTTTGTGATGTATTCCTCTTCCCTGCCGCCGGCGGCCCCGATGTTGATGGCCTGAAAGTAGGCCTCACCGAGCCCCTGGTAGAGCAGGGCGTTGTCGCCGATCAGCGCGAGCCCGGCCTCAAGATGGCTGACGGCCTTGTCCACGCCGCCGGGCAGAAAGCTCCAGATCTCTCTCCGTGCGCGGAGGTAGCACTCCTGGGCACGGACGTCCGGGATGGGCCGCTCCGCGAGTAGCTCAGCCTCGTGCGGCGTCAGGCGAATCTCGAGAGCGTCCACGATCGATCGCGAAACGCGCTCCTGAATGTCGAACACATCGTCCAACGTTCCCTCGTACTTGTCGGACCAGAGCTGGGCATCGTCCGGCGCGTCCACCAGCCTCGCCGTGATCCGAAGGTCGTTCGCCGCGCGCCGGACGCTCCCTTCGAGCACGTACCGGCAGTCGAGATCGCGGCCGATCGCCGCGAGGCCACGCTCGTCATTTTTGAGACGCATCGCCGACGAACGGGAGATCACGCGCAGCGCTCGGACCCGCGACAGATCGGTGATGATCTCGTCGGTGAGCCCGTCTGAGAAGTACTCGGCATCGGGGTCGGGGCTCAGATTGGCGAATGGAAGGACGACGATCGATTTTGACCTGGTCGAATCCTCGTGATGTGGCGAAATTGAAGGCAGCTCCTCCCCCTTCTCCCGCAATGCAGCGGCCAACTCCTCGAGCAGAGCCTTGGCGGCCTTCAGGTCCGAGGTCTCGAAGCCTTCGGTGAACCACGAGTAGATCTGTTCGAGCCGCTCGCGGGCCTCCGCGAACCGGCCCTCATCTCGCCAGAGCCTCGCCAGGCTCGTCGTGGCCCGCAGCTCCCATGACTTCGCCTGCTGGCGCTGCGCGACCTCGATGGCAGACGTGAAACAGCGCTCACTTTCAAGCGACTCGGATGGGAGCAGAAACTCGCCCTTCAGTCGATGAAGCTCCGCCTCGTGGAAGTATTCGCCCGTCGTGGAGGCGTGGTCGAAGGCCTCATCCACAAGGGTCAGGGCCTCGTCGTAGCGCCCGGCGCGGGCCCGACCTTGGGCAACCACCCCGAGAGTGAACGAGCGCGCCCACCCAAACTCGAGGGCCTCCAGACAGTCGACACCCTTGCGTGCCAACTCGGTACACTTTTCGACCTCCCCCTGCGTGATCATGGTCCACCCCTGGCAGACGCGGCCAAAATCCCGGAACATCGGCATCTCGAACTCCGTGCCGAGGTCGACGCATCGTTCGGCCAGCACCCGACCCTCCTCCACGAAGCCGGTCAATTGTCGAATCCAGGAAGCGAAGAGCGGGCCGAAGGCCTGAGTTGCCGGATCGGAGAACGTGCCCGCGAAATCGGCGCCGGCGGTGGCTTCCCTGATGGCCTGTTCGGGATATCCGGCCAACCACAGCGCCAATCCTCTCATGCTGTAGGCCGACACAGCCGAATCGTACCCGAAGAGCGAGGCGAGCGACCCGTGTTCTGTCTCTTATACACATCTCCGAGCCCACGAGACCAACGACCTAATCTCGTTATCCGGCTTC
>JARFQS010000420.1 GCA_029287645.1 Thermoanaerobaculia bacterium
TCATCCAGTCCATTGCCTCGCCTCCCAAACACGTTGATTGGGCCATTAGGGGGCGGGGCAGACACGGCGTCAAATTCGGGATTTTGCCACATAGTTGAAGTCGCCGCGCGAACCGGATAGCCTGTGGGACGTTTGCCCGCGGAGAAATGCTAGAAACGCCGCAGCGATCGGTCACGTATTTTTGTTGATTAGTCAATTTCGTTTTCGTTGATTTGTCGATTCCGAAAGGACTGCACCATGCGATCGACCTTGCGATTTCTGACCCGGACGGCACCGTCGTTGGTCGCCCTGCTGGCGATCCTGTCGGCGGCGACCGCCTTCGCCGAACTCAAATTGCCCGCCATGTTCACTTCGGGAGCCGTACTCCAACAAGGGATGCCCGTTCCCGTTTGGGGCTGGGCCGGCCCGGGCGCCGAGGTCGAAGTCACGTTCGCCGGCCAATCGAAAACAGCGAAGGCCGGCCAAGACGGCAAGTGGTCGGTGAAGCTGGACGCGCTGTCGAAGAACATCTCCAGGAGGCGGACGGCTCGATCGGCGGTGCGAAACACAGGGAGACCGCCCCCCAGCAACACTTTCACCATGGTGTCGTACTCGCTCCCTGCGTCGACGACAGCTACCCAGGGCTTGGAGGTCTCCAACCAGACCCGCAACAATCTGGAGGCGATCGATGTCGGGTCTTCGACGTCTTCATGGTGTTCCTCCGAACCCGCGAGAGTGTTCAGAGTGCCTGTAAAGGGAACACAGCCAACTACTCCCGTGTCGACGTCCGGGTCCTGCAGAACGGCTCGGACGGCTGCCTCGAAATGAGCGTCGCCCACGATCGGCGTCAAGTCGAGCGGGTTTCGCACATCTACGACTCCATCGATCCGACTCGAGGCGAAAATCGTCGTCAGCTCCCGTTGGGTATCTTGTGAGAACGATGCTGGAGCGAACCGCTCGAGACGGTCGAAAAAGGCGACGCACTCGTAGCCCGCATTCGAGACCGCACCGATTCGGGCGCCTCCATCATCTCTGTCTGCGAACGCGGTGCTCAGCATCAGCAGATCCTCGAAATCCGCCAGAGAGTCCGCCACCAGGACTCCAGCTCTCCGAGCCAAGGCCCGGGTGACTCGGCAGCTCCCGGCCAGGGCAGCCGTGTGACTCGCCGCCGCTTCGACGCCTGATCTGCTGCGACCGGCCCGATAGAGCACGACCCTGCGTCCGGATTTCCTGATACGCGTGGCTGCTTCCAAGAAACTCCTACCGTCGAGATCTCGAAAGCCCTCGACGTAGACGCCGAACAGATCCACCTCTTCTTCGTCCGCCAGGTGGGTCAGGTAGTCACCGAGGGTGAGGTCGATCTGATTCCCGATGGAGATCGCGTAGCGAATACGAAGCTCTGGCAGCTTGCTCGTCTTGGACGCGAGGAATGCCCCGCTCTGCGCCAGGAGAGCTACATTCCCCTCTCGAAGACCTACCGGGGGCATCGCGTATTCGGGCAGGAAAAAGGTGTCGTACCCGCCCGGCTGGGAGCGGATGCCGAGACTATTCCCTCCGTTGATCAGCGGGCCGCGCCACTCCGAAGCTCGAGCAGCCCACAGGGATCGACGGATCTCTTCACTCAAGTGCTTCGACCCCGACTTCTCCTCGAGCCCCCCCGGAATCAGGATCACGGTCTCGGCTTTCTGATATTCGATCGCTTCGCGAAGGACGTCGGGCGCCTGCTCGGCAGCCACGCTGACGATCAAAAGGTCCACTGCCTTCGGAAGGGCTGCGAAATCCTCGTAACATCGGCACCCTTCGATGGTCTCGATCCCGGGTTTGATCACGTACACGTCTGCGGGGTCGAATCCCTCTCTCAGAAGATTCTTGAGTATGACTCGACCGGGATTGAGCCGTCTCGCGACCCCGATCACGGCGACCGATCTCGGCCGCAGGAGACACTCGATCTTTTCCAGCGGCCGGTCTGGAGCCGGTGCAGGCCCCTCCCCGTGAATCCTTGCAACGACGTCCAGGGCCATCAGGGAGTCACCCTGAATGACCAGAGGATTGATCTCGACTTCCTGAAGGAGCTCGGGCAGGAGCGCAGGCGCTGCTGCGGCGAGCCGATCGACGACCTCTACCAGTCGCTCCATGGCGAGGCGTGGTGGCCGACCCCGCTGGGGCCGTGTCATGAGATCGGTAACGAGCAGACCCGAGAGCTCTTGCTCGACCGAGCTTCGACCGTTCCGCCCTGCCGGGAAGATGGCCAGCGCAGCTTCTTCCCGCATGGCTCTCGTCACCGCCTCCGCGTGGGTTCCGCCGATGCCGAAGGTGACGAGGCTGCCGAACTCCCGGTCCCAGCGCAGGCTCAACAGTGCTTCGCTCCCGAGCTCCGGCGCGAAGGGTACGAGCTCCTGAACCAGGAAGCCGCGCAGATCGACGCCACTCATGGATCGTGCCATCTCCTCCGCCGCCATCCTGACCTCGTGGGGACCCTTCGGCACGATCCTCACGGCCCCGACATCGGTCTTGTGAAGCAGTCCAGAAGCGACAGCCTTCAACACGACCCTGTCGCCTGGAAGATCCGAAATCAGACCCTCGTCGATCTCACTCGGTTCGGTGAACACTGAGAAGCGGGGGGCCGGGATACCGAGTAGGTCGAGCAGCTCGAACCCTTCCGGCTCGAGGAATTGAGCCCTCCCCTCCCCTGCAACTCGCGCCACCAGTGCCCTGACATCGTCGAGCCTCATGTTCGTCGGTACAGGTCCTCTGTTCAGGTAGTTCAACCACGCTGGCCGGCTCTGGCCGGACAGCTCTCGCGGCAGACTACCAGAGCGTTTCGCTCTGTCCTCACCCTTTCCTGCGGTCGGCTCTTCGGTGTCGACACCGGATCGACTGTCGACATCCCATCTGGTATTCTCGGCCAGCGACAACCGACCGGGTCCATCGGTCCCTATCCCAAGTACCCACTACCGAGGAACACAACAAGTAGCAGCAGCATTCAATATCCAGAAGAGTCCTCTGGCTGGCCAGAGATGGGTCGAACGGCCCCTCAGAGGAAGGACGGCTCCGATCGACGTCGGTTGGAGCGAGGTTCGCCGCCACGAACGGAGAATCGAACCGAGCGCGGGGCGGCATTTTTCAGGAGGGTTGGAGCGTGACAATCTACGGAAGAGTGAAGTGGTTCAACGACGCCAAGGGTTTCGGATTCATCACACCCGAGGACGGGCAGAATGATTGCTTCGTGCATCACACCGCGATCAGCTCCGAGGGCTTTCGGACGCTCGTCGAAGGCGAGAGGGTGCAATTCGAGATCGTCGAAGGCGAGAAGGGGCCGGCGGCTCGCAACGTCATCCGGCTCGGTGACTGAGCCACTCTCCTCGCAGTAGCTTCTCAGTGGGCCACCTCGCGAGTCGGGGTGGCCTTCGCATTTCAGACGACTCACGCCCGACTTTCGAATGACCAGCCTCGAGCCAGCTTCGATCGCCTACTTCGTCTCGTCGCATGGATTCGGCCATGCGGCGCGCAGCGCAGCGGTGATGGAAGCTCTCCACCAGAGACGGCCATCGACTCGGTTCACGGTCTTCACGGGCGTGCCGAAGTGGTTCTTCGAGGACTCTATGGCCGCACCCTTCGGGTATGTGCGCTGCCAGAGTGACGTGGGGCTCGTCCAAACGACCCCGATGGACGAGGATCTGGCGGCCACGATCGGAGAGCTGTCGAGGTTTCTGCCCCTGACCTCGCGAGCCATGGAACAGGCTCTCGAGGCGGTGAGCCGCATGGCATGCCGACTCGTCGTGAGCGATATCTCCCCACTTGGCATCGCGGTAGCGTCCGAGCTCGGCCTTCCCTGCGTACTCATAGAGAACTTCACCTGGGACTGGATCTACCGCGACTACCTCGAGGTCGAGCCACGATTCGCTCCCTTTGTCGACGAGCTTCAACGACTCTACGCCTCCGTGGAGCTGAGGATCCAGGCGGAACCCTTCTGCAATCCAGTGTCGGGGACGGCCGTCGTCGAGCCGATCGCTCGTTCCGTTCAACAATCGCGCCCGCAGGTAAGGGAGAGACTGGGTCTAACAGAGGAGACACCCTGCGCACTGGTGACGATGGGTGGCTTTCGTGCCAGCTATCAGTTTCTCAACCGCCTCCGCGATCATTCCGACATCACCTTTGTCCTACCTGGAACCGTCGATCGGGAGGAGCGAGACCACAATCTGATCCTCTTGCCACACAGGACAGGATTCCAACACGCGGATCTGGTCTCTGCCGCCGATTGGGTCGTCGGTAAGCTGGGCTACAGCACCCTGGCGGAGTGCTTCCAGGCCGCAACGCCGTACCTATTCGTTCAGCGCGGCACCTTCCCCGAATCGCCACCCCTGGCGCGCTTCGCCAAGCAACGAATGGTCTGTGAGGAGGTCACAGAAGCCGAGCTCGCAGCTGCGGACTGGCCGAGTCGCCTCTCCGAGCTGCGTGGAATTCCGGAGGGCGCTGTCAGAGGTTCATCGGGCTCGCGACAAGCCGCAGATCTCCTGCTGGACCTGCTGGAGAGCCCTCTCGAATCCTGCTAGTTGCCACCACCCATGCCACTGCCAACGAGCTCCACTGTGCTCTCCCCTGCAAGAGCGTTGCTCTTGACCTCCAACGTAGCCTGTCGCGGTCCTGGTGCAGAAGGCACGAACCGCACCCCGACCGTACAATCGCTCCCGGCCAGAATCGTCGGCACTGCCTGACAGGTGGCTGGCACGATCTGGAAATCCTGCCGCGCCGAACCGGTCAAGTCGAAGCCGCTGAATTCGAGGCCACCGGTCCCCGTGTTGCGAATCCTGACAGTGAAGATCGTCGATCGCTCTCCTACCGGTTGAGGACCGAAGTCGATACGCGGCGGACTGACCCCAATCTGAGGAGTCGGTGGTGGCAGCCCGACTCCACCCAACGGCACTCGACGTGGCCCAGTAAGGCCGTCGTGCTCGAGCTCGAGGGTTCCTGTCAGACGCCCCTCGGTACCGGGCAGAAATCTGAGACTGAGGGTGCACGTCGCCCCGGGAGGGATCACGGCTTCTGGGAGACACGATCCTCCAAGCAACTGGAAGTCGCTCGCCACTTCGGTGTCGATCCTGGCGCCCGCTATCGACAGGTTGGCGGTGCCCGGGTTCATCGCCGTCAGATGGACGTCCTTGGCGGTCGTCCTGCGAACACTTCCAAACTCGACCATCTCGAGATTGAGGGTCAACCTCGACGCGGAACCCGAGCCCAGCAAGCGCGCCCGCTCGGAGTCCGCCAACTCCGCAGCCCCGATCACCAGGTCCGCCTGGTGCCCTCCCTCTCGATGGGGCCGGAACTCGATCTCGAGGGCACATCGATCCTCGGGCCGAAGGACCTTCTTCGAACAGCCGTCACCCGGCTTGCTGAACGCCGCCGCATCCTGCCCTTCGATCACGACCCCACCGAGGTTTGCAGGCGCCGTTCCCTCGTTCGTCACTACCAGCCTCTGCCGCCTGGGCTCCCCGCCGACCAGCAGGGATCCGAACTCCACATCCACCTGATCCAGAACCAACAGGGGCGCTACTCCTGAACCCGTCAACTCGATCTGGAGAGCCCCTGCTTCCTGCACGATGGCCAGCGTGGAAGCGGCGCTTCCCAATTCGGCTACCCGAAAGCTGACTTCGATCCTGCAGGCCTCACCCGGGGCGATGGCCCTCCCGCTGCAATTCTGACGGACGATCGAGAAGGGACTCGATTCGTCGAGAATCCTGACCGAGAGACCGGAGACCGCGGCTCCATGACGATTCGTCACATCCACCGTGAGGGTCTCCGCGCTGCTGCCTACGAGCCGGTCACCGAAGTCCAGGGAATCCCGACTCAACGCCAGAGCCGGTCCGCTCCACACCCCCTTTCCTTCGAGGCGGATAACCGGCGCGGCCTCGAAGGAATCGCTTTCGAAGAGTACCTCCGCAGACCTTCGCCCCGCGGCTCTTGGTGAGAACGACACCTGGAAGGTGCATTCTTCTGCCGGCTCGAGTGACACAGAAGTGCAGCGATCCCGCTGCTTCCGAAAGTCGCTCTTCGAGGCCCCCTCGAGCTTCACGGCCTCGATGGCGAGGGCGGCGGTACCCTCATTGGTGACCGTTACCGTCGTCGCCGAGCCTCTCTCTCCGACATCTCGACTGCCGAAGGAGACCTCTTCTGTGCTCGCCTTGAGCAACGGAGCGACTCCCGTCCCGACCAGATCCGCGCCGACCGGAGCCTGTCGGAAGTCTCCCTGCAACTCCACCTTCCCTTCCCTGGGACCCAGGGCCGAGGGTGTCAGCCTGACTTCGATCTTGCAGCTCCCCAGCGCGGCCAGCTGCCTTGCACTGCAGTCCTCCGAGACGAGCTCGAACTCGCCTTCTGATGGGCCCTTGAGCTGCAGGCCCGATATCGGCATCGGACGCTCGCCCTCATTCGTGATGGAGAGAACCTGAATCTCGCTCGCCTCGCCGACCCTTTGTTGACCCATGTTCAACGGCTCGGGGTGAAATACGGCTTTCGGAGGCGACGGCCAGAAGATCAGGTAGCCGATCGCTGCGATGAGGAGGAGCACCCCCACACCCACAACGAGACGTTTCCGAAGTGCTTGGCGCTCTTCGGGCGATCGTTGCCGCCGAGGCGGCCGTTCCGCCCTTCCCGCAGCCGTCTTCTCCTGCTCGGTCAGACCCAGTCCGGGCGGTGGTCGCTCGTCGCCTCTCAAGGGGAGGTCCAGCATCTCCCGCGGTTGGCGCCGAACTGGCTCCTTGCCAGCTGATCTGTCGTGCGTCATGGCAATGCGAGTCCTGCTCGAGATTCTACAGACTCGCTCCTCGCCGAATCGAGCCTACGACCCCATTCGAACCTACCGCACCACGTGCCAGGCACTCTGACGGCCTGCCAGATAGTGGACCTTCTCTCCGTCGAACAGCGCGCTCTGCTCCAACTTGATCTGAACCCATTGATCGTCCCAAAAGGAGAGCTGGACCATGTTGTTGCCTTCGATCGCATAGGCCGTATCCGCGTACATCTTCCAGTCGCCCCGAATGGGGGTCTCGCCCTGGTTGTCCCACATTCCGATCGTCGGACCTGGCGCGTGTCCGTAGAAGCCGATCGGATGGCTGTAGATGCTGACGACGACTCCGGCCTCGTCCGCCGCGGCTCGGGCCGCTTGGAGGATCTCGTTTCCAGTGCGTCCCTCCTCGAACTGCTCCGTCAACAGATCCTGCCACTGATTGCCAGATTCGAGTGCGCTCTGAAGCTCGGCCGGTACGGCAT
>JARFQS010000453.1 GCA_029287645.1 Thermoanaerobaculia bacterium
CGCCCACCACCGACATCAACCCGCGACTCGATTCGTCGGCAGCGTCAGATGTGTATAAGAGACAGGCTCGACACCCTCCTCGAGAGTCTCGCCGAGGTCGGGAGCCCCCAGCTCGTGCTTCTTGAGCATGCGCTCCGCCGAGAGCCGAATCGGGGTCAGCGGGTTCTTGATCTCGTGTGCGATGCGACGAGCGGCCTCGCTCCAGGCCGCCATCTGCTGGGCCTTGACCAGCTCGGTGAGCTCTTCGAGCACCATCACCCGGCCGCTGACCATGCCGCGGCGATCGCGCATCGTCGTCACCTTGGCCTCGAAGGTCTTCCAATCATCGCCCAGCATCATGCGGAAGTCCTGGGTGATGCGCCGCGACTGTCCCGCATCCATTTCGAAGAGCGCCACCAGCTTGCCCCTCTCGGGATCGGGCCAGGCCTCTCGCACCGGCCTGCCGATGCAGGAGCCCTCTTCCTGCTGCAGCATGTTGAGAGCGGCTCCGTTGCAGGTCAGCACGATGCCGTCTTCGTCGACCGAGATCACGCCCGCCGCCAGATTCTCCAGGACGGCACCGATCACGGCCCTCTCCTCGGCGAGCCGCTGGTTCGACATCAGGAGCTCCAGGTTGCTCTCCTCGAGCAGCTCCTTGTTGCGCTGCAGCTCGGCCGTCATGCTGTTGAAGGAGTGCACCAGCACCCCGAGCTCGTCGTCGGCATCGACCTCGACCTGGAAGTCCAGATCGCCTTCGGAGATTCGATTGGTGGCCTCGGCCAGGGCCTGGATGGGTACGGTGATCTGACGGGCCAGGTAGAGGCCGACCCAGGACGAGGCCAGCAGAATCAGCAGCGTGACCATGAGGAAGTTGAGCAGGTAGCCGGCCTCGATCCGGCTCTTGCTGACCTCCAGCTGTCGATAGCCCTGGTAGGCCTGGATGAGCTGTCGGCTCTTGCTGGCGATGTCGGCGTCGATCAGGGTGCCGGCCACGGTGATGGTGCGGTCTTCG
Organism: Thermoanaerobaculia bacterium; assembly: GCA_029287645.1. Classification (GTDB taxonomy): domain Bacteria; phylum Acidobacteriota; class Thermoanaerobaculia; order Multivoradales; family JAHEKO01; genus JAUVRX01. Next base: position 992 of record JARFQS010000453.1, read on the forward strand.
AGAGCGTCCTCGTCACCGGGTGCGGCCACCGCGGTGAGCAGTAGGCGCTCCTCGCCGCCACCCACACTGACTCTGCGCGTCGCTTCGCTGTTACGCAGGGCCTCGACGAGAAACCTCTCATCGGGCTCGGGAAGGTCATTGAGCCCCGATTGGGGGTTGAGCAGGGCATGGACGAACTGCGTTCCGTCGTAGACCACCAGGAAGTCGAATTCCAGCTCCTCCAACAGCTGTCCCATTCGCCGCTGGACCTGCGGCCTGCGGCGCGGATTGCGAGGGCTCTCCTCTTCGATCTCCCTCAATGCCCGTCCGGTATCTCGCAGGGCGGTGTCCTCGATCTGGCGAAACAGCTCCTGCGCCACCGCGTGTCCCTGGGTGGCGACTTCCTGCACCGCCGGCTCGTCGAACCAGCGATCGATCCACCCTTGCAACATGCGGCTTCCGTAGGCGAACAGGAGCAGCACCGGAATCAGGGACAGGCCGATGTAGGTGGCCACCAGCTTGGTCTTGAACTTCGATCCGAGGATCCGGTTGTGGCGCTCCATCACCAGCTTGAACAGGTTGCGCGCCAGTACGAACAGAACCGCCAGAATGAGCGTCAGATTGATGTACCACAGAACGAAGAGGAGCACCCGGTTGGTGACCAGCTCGTTGGGAAGGTCCTGCCCGCGCTGTGTCAGGTAATAGAGCAGTGACAAGGCGAGCAGCAGAATGGCCAACCCACCGATGATCCAACGGGCGTCCTTTCGATAGGCCTGGAATCTTTCGCGCAGTGACATGGGAATCGAGTCGTGTGCTTGTCGCTTCAGGGCTCGGTCGCCGGAGGTCGGAACTTCCTGGTCGTCACCCAGTCGGTCTCGATTCGGGTGGGAATCAACAACATGATGGTGCGCGACCCCAACTTGGCCCTGGCCTTGATCAGGTAACGAAGATCGGGCTTCAGATCGTGGCTCAGAACGAAGGCCGGAATCGACTCGATCCGGGTCATGGCTTCCTCGAGCTCCTCGCGATTCCGGGCGATGCGGCTATCGATCAACTTGCCGTCGTGCTTGTAGTTGATGAGGTACTCGCGGGTCACGGCGTTGTACATGGCCATGACTTCCAACTCGCTCTTGTCGATGCGGTTGTCGGCCCAACGCAAGCGGTCCCGCAGGAGATTGAACTGGTAGGTGAAGCCGGTGGCGAGGCCTGTCTGGATCTGCTCGAAGAGCTCTTCCGTGAAGGCACCCATCAGCTGGACGCTCACCACGGCCCGCCCCTCGTCGATCTCCAGCTCGGGTTCAGTCAGGTAGGGCTTGTCGGCTGACGAGCCGAAGAACAGGAAGGCGGTCAGAGCCCAGGTCGTGGAGCGCAACATCAACGCTCAACTCTAGCACTGACCGGGTGCGCCCAAGTGGTGGAAGGCACGATAGACTGCCGACGCCTCGGATGCGCTGGGAGCCAGCCGAAACAGCGGTCCCAGAGCTCGAGGCGAGAGGGTCGGACACGTCCCATGGGCAAGGTCAAGTCGAAGCATCGACAGCTGGCGAGCAATCGTCGGGCACGGCACGACTACCACATCCTGGAACGGATGGAGGCCGGCATCTCTCTGCTCGGCACGGAGGTCAAATCGGTGCGCAACGGAAAGGTGCAGCTCAAGGACTCCTACGTCGAGATTCGCGAGGCCGAGGCCTGGTTGATCGGTGCGCATATCGGACCCTACAGCCATGGCAACCGGCAGAATCACGATCCGGAACGGCCGCGCAAGCTGCTGCTGAATCGCCGCGAGATCGACCGCATCTTCGGGCGCACGACGATCCAGGGCCAGACCTGCATCCCTCTGGCGGTCTATCTCAAGGGGAATCGGATCAAGGTCGAGATCGCTCTCGCCAAGGGGAAGCGGCTGTACGACAAGCGTCAGGCGGAGAAGGAAAAGCTGTTGGACAGAGAGGCGCGTGAGGCGATGGGAGAGTAGGGGACAGCCTACTCCTGATCCACCTTGGTGCTGACAGTCGACCGGCGCTTGGCACGTCCACCTGTATCCTGGATCCTGGCCAGTGCGGTCTGTCCTCCGTACTTCTCGACGATCCGGTCGTCGTAGTCGTCGGAGATGTTGGCCACGGCGGCGATGGCGCCCAGCAGGTTCTTGCGATCGAGAGTCTTCCCGAACAGGGCGTGCGAAAAGAAGATGTCCTGACCGACGAGTGAGAAGGCCCCGACCGGGAGCTCGTGGTTGAGCTCGAGCAGGCCCAGAAGGAGCTCTTCCTCGGCCTCGACTCCCTGGGCGCAATAGGCGGTCACCAGAACGATGGTCTCCTCCGGGCCGTAGGGCTCGGCGGAGACTTCCAGCACGGTACTGCCGTAGCCGACGTAGAAGTGACCGTTCTCCGGATCGAGGTAAGGGTTCTCGAAGAGCTCCAGGAGGTACTTGTGAACCTCTTCGTGCGTGTGCTCGTGGTGGACGTGTTCGAAGTGCATGTCTCGAAGCCTCCGCGAGCCTACTCTAACAGTATTGTCGGGGCCTGCACCGAGGATTCGATCACAGGGTCGTGACGGCCGGTCGAGTGTGGCGCGATTCTAGCGTGCCACCCATCCGGGTGGTTTCGCAGCTACCCGAAAGTGAGGTCATCAACCACCCTTCCGAACGTTATGGCTCGACAGCTCCGGCGGGTAATGTCGGGACGTAAAAGCCCGCTGCCCGGAGTGCGGATGTAGGTTCGGAGGGACGTCCGTCACTCCGGGCGGGGGGAGGGAAGGGCCCTTCCCTTGACTTGGAGAGGTCGAAACCCTAGATTGCTTCGAGTCAAGACCCTGAAACCTCTCGCCTCGAAGGTACCGAGAAGGGAACGATCCACGACGGCCTACACCAAGGAGGTCTAGTTCAATGATGCTGAAAAAGAGACTGGTATTGGGACTGGGGCTGGCCGGCCTGCTGTTGTCCGCGGTCGCGCCGCTGCAGGCGGCAGGTTTCGGAATTTTCGAGCACGGTACGAAGGCCATGGGCATGTCGAGCGCCTTCACGGCACAAGCCGATGACCCCTCAGCGATGTTCTTCAACGCGGCTGGCATCGCGTTTCAGCACGAGCGTGATTTCATGCTCGGTGTCACCTACATCTTCTCGACCGAGGCGACGTTCGACGGCGCCGCTCCCTATCCCGGCCCGAACGTCAGCGAGGAGCAGGAGAAGCTGTCGGAGTTTCCGCCCCACTTCTATTGGGTGGAACCGATCAACGATCGGATGACGTTCGGTCTCGGCATCAACGCCCCGTTCGGCTTGTCGACGGAGTGGAAGAATCCGGACGACTTCACCGGTCGCTACGTCAGCACGTTCGCTTCCCTGCAAGCGATCGATGTGAATCCGACGTTCGGCTGGATGGCGACGGACAACTTCGGCATCGGCATCGGGCTCATCGGCCGATTCTCCGAGGTCGAGCTTCAGAATCGCACCTTCTACAACGTCGGAGTCAATCCGATTCCCGTCTGCCAGGATCCCGACGTGAGTCACCCGCTCTGCGGGCCAGAGATCGCCGCTTCGACGATCGAGGGGGGTTACGATTATGGTTACGGCTTCAACCTGGGGATCCTGCACAAGTACAACAACAGTTTCTCCTGGGGTCTGTCCTACCGCAGTGGCATCAGCGTCGAGTACGACGGTGACCTGAACCTGACGCAGATCCTCACGGGTAATCCGGGGCTCGACGGGCTTTTGGGGGCGGTTCTCCCCTTCGGCCAGACGCTGAGTGGCACGACCGAGATCGATTTTCCGGACATCGCCAGCCTGGGATTCCATTTCATGGCGTCGCCGACGTTGGGTTTCGAGGTCGACATCAACTGGGCCGGTTGGAGCTCGTTCGACACTCTGATCATCGAGGTCGATAGTCCGACCCTTCCTGATGGCACTCCGGCTCTCGACGACATTGTCCGCCCTCAGAACTGGGACGACTCCTACAACTACCGTCTGGGCATTCACTGGAACAGCAGCGAAGCTTCCCAGTGGCGCTTCGGCTATGTGTATGACGAGACCCCGCAGCCCACGGCCGGTGCCAGCCCGCTGCTCCCCGATGCGAATCGGAACGGGTTCAGCTTCGGTTACGGACACACGGGCAACAGCATGACGTGGGACCTGGCGGTCATGTACCTGCCGTTCGACTCGAAGACGGTCGAGGGTGAGTCCGACAACTACTACTTCGGTGAGTACAATCAGACCGCTTGGTTGGTCGGAGTGTCGGTCGGTTTCTAGGTAGATCGACTTCGGTCTCGAGCGCGACGTCGCGCTCCGGACCTTCGTTTCGAGAAGTGGGCTGGTAGACTCCAGCCCACTTTTTTTGTCAGTGCCGTTTCTCGAGATCCATGGACAGCATTCACATCCGCGGTGCCCGCGAGCACAACCTGAAGAACATCGATCTGGAGATCCCACGCAATCGCCTCGTGGTGATCACGGGGGTGTCCGGCTCCGGTAAGTCCTCTCTGGCTTTCGACACGCTCTATGCGGAGGGCCAGCGGCGCTATGTCGAGTCGCTCTCGGCCTACGCTCGCCAGTTTCTGCAGCAGATGGAGAAGCCGGATGTGGATTCCATCGAAGGGCTTTCTCCAGCCATCTCCATCGAGCAGAAATCGGTGTCGCGGAACCCTCGCTCCACCGTCGGCACCGTGACCGAGATTCACGACTATCTGAGGCTGCTGTTCGCCTCGGTCGGCACCCCTCACTGCCCGAGCTGTGGCCAGGAGATTCGGCCTCAGACGGTACAGCAGATGGTGGACCGGATCATGGCGCTGCCCGAGAAGTCTCGGCTCGTGCTCTATGCCCCCTACGTGCGTGGCAAGAAGGGTGAGTACAAGAAGCAACTGGCGCAGATGGTCAAGGAGGGCTTCATCCGGGCCCGAATCGACGGCGAGACCTTCGATCTGCAGGGCAAGCTGCCGGTCCTGGACAAGAAGAAGAAGCACAATATCGACATCGTCGTCGATCGCCTGGTGGTCAAGCCCGAAATCGAACAGCGCCTGGCGAGTTCCATCGAAACGGCTCTCAAGGTGGGCGACGGCCTGCTGGTGCTGGCGCCGATGGGTCTTCCCGAGGAGACTCTGTCGCAGAAATACGCCTGTATCGACTGCGGCACCAGTCTCTCGGAGATCACTCCGCGGCTGTTTTCTTTCAACAGCCCGTTTGGAGCCTGTCCGTCCTGCTCGGGGCTGGGGACCCATATGGGGGTCGATCCAGACAAGATCATTGCCGACCCCGAGCGATCTCTGTCTGCGGGCGCCATCGCTCCCTGGCCCTCCAGTTCGAAGTCCTGGCGCATGCGCATGACCCAGACCCTGGCCAAGGAGCTGGGATTCTCTTTGGAGACACCCTGGTGCAAGCTGCCGGAAGCGGTCCGTCATGTGATTCTGCACGGTAGCGGCGACCAGGAGATGACCTTCGAGCTCAGCGGCAAGCGATCCAGCTACACATGGCGTGGTAGCTACGAAGGTGTGATTCCCAGGCTGGAGCGCCGCCACAAGGAGACCGACTCCGCGACGGTTCGTCACGAGATCGAGAAGTACATGTCGGTGCATACCTGCGCCACATGCGAGGGAAGGAGACTGCGTCCCGAGGCGCTGGCCGTCACTCTGACCGGACGGCATATCCAGGAGCTCTCGGAGATGACCGTCGCGGATCTGCGGCAGTTCCTGGGGCGACTGAAGCTGAATCGCCGGCAGAAGGCGATCGCCCAGAAGGTCGTCCAGGAGATCGAGGACCGACTGGGCTTTCTGGACGACGTCGGCGTCGGCTATCTCAGCCTCGATCGGGCCTCCGGAACGCTCTCCGGAGGCGAGAGCCAGAGAATCCGCTTGGCGACCCAGATCGGCAGCAAGCTGATGGGGGTGCTGTATGTGCTGGACGAGCCCTCCATCGGGCTGCACCAGCGCGACAACGCCAAGCTGATCACGACACTGCAAGGCATGCGGGACCTGGGAAACACGGTGCTGGTCGTAGAGCACGACGAGGAGACGATTCGCTCGGCCGATTGGGTCATCGATCTCGGCCCCGGTGCCGGCATCCACGGGGGAGAAGTGACCGCTGCCGATACTCCCGAGACGATCGCCGAGAGCGCCGACACCCTGACGGGCAAGTACTTGAGGGGTGAGATGGAGGTGCCCGTACCGCCGAGGAGGCATTCGCAGAACGGTGACCGAGTCGTGATTCTCGGCGCTCGTCACAACAACCTCAAGGACCTGGAGGTCGGGTTCCCCATCGGCCTCTTCACGGTGGTGACCGGGGTCTCCGGCTCCGGAAAGAGCAGTCTGGTCAACGACATCCTCTACCGGGCCCTTGCCACCCACTTCTACCGCGCTACTGACAAGGCCGGAGCCCACCAGAGCATCGAAGGCCTCGACGAGCTGGACAAGGTCATCGCCATCGACCAGAGCCCCATCGGCAGGACGCCGCGATCCAATCCGGCCACCTATACCAACGTGTTCGGGCACATCCGCAATCTCATGGCCAAGACGCCCGAAGC
>JARFQS010000474.1 GCA_029287645.1 Thermoanaerobaculia bacterium
CACCACCGTTGGCGGCACGTTCTGCATTCCCAGGAGCCTGGCCATGCGATAGGCCGCCACCTGGCTGGAATAACTGTCCCGCAGGAACATCACGGAGCGACCGTTCGGCAGGCGTTTCGGCTTGCGCTCCTTCCGGTCTACATCATGGAAGATGACGCGAGCCTCGATCCCCGCCTGCTCCAGGTGCAGCCTCGTCGCCCCCGTGATGCCCCGCGACAGGACCTTGACCGACTTTTGCTCGGCGCTGGAGATGAACCGAAGCAGGTCTTCAGGCGTGGCGAAGGCGAGTTGCTCGCCTCCAGGGGCCACCAAGACCCGAGGATCGAAGGTTCCGGCGGGAGACACCGCCCGGGCCGAAACCGTCGAGCTCCAGGCCAACGACAGCGCAGCGACCAGACACGCAATACCGAGGACCCACCCGCGCCTCTGGAGAGCACTGGTGGCATTCGGTTGAAATCTGGATGGCTTCGAAGCCCTCGAACACCGCTCGAGAGCATCTCGTGTGCAGCTGTCCATACCTCTACTACGCAAACTCCTCGTGCAGGTTCAGCTGTGGGGCCTGCTGCCGGTCGTCGACAGCTGATCGCAGTGCTCGGGACAAGCGCTATCCTGCGTTCTCGCCTTCCGAACCCGGCGGTTCCGACTCGGCTGTCTAGTCGTAGCTGATGACGAGGCCGGGAGGGGCATCGCCGTAGTTGAACAGGATCTTGTCTTCGCCCTGCTTCTTGATCTGACCTTGGATCAGCTTGACCAACTTGTCTCGTCTCTTGAGGAGAGCCTTGATCTCGAAGCCCGCCTGGTAGGGACTCAACGCCGCCTCTACTTCGCCCTTGCTCAGACCCTGAATCGCCTCGAAGAGCGCCCTGGAGCACCCCTTGAAAGAGTCGGATTTGCGGAGGGTGGCATCCTTCGCCAAGCTGCGGGTGTGATCGATGAGCCAGACATTCCAGTCACTGTCCCAATTGATATTGCGACTGTGACGGTCGATATTCCGAATCAGCAAGTCGAACGTCTTCATATCCTTGACCTGCCTCTGAAAGTAGAGCGAGGATGGCTGGCCTTCGTTGCCCGGCTCCTGAAGCCAGTCCTCATAGCTTGTCAAACCCTCGATCCAGAGCTGCACGATGCCATCTTGGCCCTCCACCTGCCGGATGACGGCCGGCGGTACCATGTCCATGCCGAGGAGCCGACTGAGCTCGTAGGCGGCCATGTCCGCGTGGAAGCTATCCTGAAAGTACATCTCCGTGGTGCCGTCGGCGAGCTTCTCGCCCTGTCCCTTGAAATCGTGGTATCCGAACTTCGCATGCGCTCGGACCCCGTTCGCCTCCAGGAGAAGCCTTTTCGGCTTGGTTACCCCCTCCCCGATAAGGGTTACGTCCAAGATCCTCGCAGTGCTCAGGAACTCTTCCACCTCGGATACCGTCTGGAAAGGCAGAGGGTCTCCATCGGGACCGTAGAAAACTCGGTCAGGTACGGTCGAGCCCTCCGAGTCGGCAACTGTCTCCGGGTTCTGCGCGTGACCTACCGAAGCGGCGAAAAAGAGCACCAGCATTGCGGCGATCACCATCGCCGGATTCTTGGTCGCTCCCACTCTCGATTTGGACTCGAACATGCAGGCCTCCTTGATCTTGGAACTACTCCAACTGGAACCGCTCGATGAGATGACGGAACAGCGCTTTGACGATCTCGATGTTGTTCGACAACAGATCGAACAGATCGTCGCTCTCGATGGCCAGCAGAAGGGAGTCGGTCTCGGCGGTCGCTGTCGCTGTCCGCAACCGACTGCGAAGGATGTCGATCCCTCCGAAGGTCGCCAGCGGACCGACCATCTTGGCCTCTCCATTGGAGCCTTCGATCTTCACACTGCCCCGAACGACACAGAACAGGCCTTCGGCTGGCTCGTTGGCACTGTAGATCCTCTCTCCAGCTGCTACCGTCCGCTCCTGGGCAATGGCGGCAATCCTCAGGACCTCTTCCGCCTTGCAGTAGGAGAAAATGTCGACGCTCTGCAGAAAGACGACGGTTTCGATCCTGGCTAGTTCAGACACTCGTTTCCCTCCTCCACGGCTCGGCTAGACGGAGATCCCCTCTCGGGCCGCAACCCAACGGGCCGTTTCGCCGACGAATGGATCCGCTGCATCTCGCACCAGAGACCGGACCCGGTTGTAGAGCTCCTCGATCCTGCCCTCGTGAACTGCGTACAGAGCCGCCAGCGTGAGATGACATTCTTCCGAGTCCCCTCCCTCCGGCTCGACCAGCATTCTGTCCAATGCCACCACCTTGGTAGTGCTCTTCACTCCGAAGCTCTTCTCGGCGACATTGAGCTTCTCGTCCAGAGGTTGATCGTCGATGACGGCGAAGACACTCTTTCGCACCTCTCCCGACAGGGTGTTGTCCAGATACTCCAACGCATGGCTCCGCAAACCAGCTGCGCCGCCCGTCAGGCTACGATGCGCGGCCCAGACGTCCCGCGGCGGGAAGAGGACGGCAACCAGGCCGAAGATGTTCCGCAGGTGCTCCTCGACGCGCTCCCCGAGGAGCCTCTCCACCAGGCTGGGCTCCTGAGCATCGTCCCTCCAGATGACGCGTCCCCCGACGAGATTGGCCTTCTCCATGCCGCCGAGGGCACGCACATCCGCCAGAGCCTGAAGATAGCGACCGGCCTCGAAGTGAATCTGTTCCGCGACCATCTTCGATTCGACCGTGTGCCGGATGTCGTCCGGCAGGGCCCCGATCGACTCGATGAGCTTGCGACGCTGAAAACTGTCTCGCGACTCTGCGAGATGTCCGAGCAGCTTCTCTGCGGCGGCAAGCGTTCCTATCTTGGCGATGGCCATCGGTAGCGCACGTCGCACCCAGAGCTGCTCATCCGACTCTCCCATGAAGTGAGCCAGGGCCGGAATCGCCGGCTCCCCAAAAGCCACCAGCGCTTCCCGCGCCTCGTGCTTCACCCTGCGCTCGTTCAGCAGCGAGACCAGAGTCGGCACATACATCGGGTTGTAGCCGTCCCTCGCCACCCTGCGACGAATCGCCGAGATCGCCTCTCGAGCGATCTGCGGCTCCCGGTCGTAGAGCAGGCGAATGAGCAGCTCCTGGAATCGGGGCTCGTGAATGGCACCGAGAGCCTTCGCCGCCTCGGCTCGAACCTCCGGGTCCGCATCGGACAGAAGATCATTGAGAGACCGGGTGGCCTCGTCCACCATCTCATCTGTCCCGTAGTTGGCGAGGCAAGCCACCGCCGCGGCACGGACTCCTGCGTCACTCTCCCGGAGTTTCGGCAGCATCAGCTCACACGCGTCCTCCCCATGTAGCTGGGCCATCGTCTCGAGGGCCGCGGCTCTGACATCCGGGTTCTGATCCGCCAAGCGCCCCTCGATCAGGGGAAGGGCGTCGACCCGCCCCGACTTGGACAGAATCTCGAGGGTCTGTTGCCTCACTTCGGCGTCGTCATGGTAGAGGAGCAGTGGAGACACCAGGTTCTCTCGACCGTTGGAGGCCAGAATGTCGAGGCTCTGGGTCACCTGGCGAGCGTCCGAGCTCCCGAGGGCCTGGACGAGCATCTCCAGGGTCGTGACGTCGGAAAGATTGATCGGAATCTCCGCATCGACGCTTCGCTTCTTGAGCCCGGCCCTGAAAGAGCGCACATACTCCTTGTAGGCGATCACCGTGACGACGAGCCAGATCGCAATGAGCACGAATGTGATCCAACCCGCTTGCACGGCTGTAATCAGGCCAAAGGTCACGGGCAAGAGCAGCAGGGCCGCCATCCCCTTGGCGCCACGTTGGACGAAGACATCGATGAAGGCCTTCGCTTTGACGCGGGCTTTGGAGGGTACCGGCAGGAAGAGGAGCTCGCGGGTTGCCTGCTCGAGCGAGTAGCGAACCCCGTTCTCACCGACCTTCAAGAAGAGGGCCGTGGCGAGAAGAAGCGAAGGGAAGAAACCCGCCGACACGAACAGCGCCGCAGTGCCAAAGGCCAGGGTGACGGGCAGGATTCTCATGGCTACGCCGACCCCCAGCACGCGATGGATTCGCGCCGTGAAGGCCAGCTGGAAGAGAAACGCCGCGATCCCCATGATGCTGTAGAAGTTGCCGAAAAAACGGGTGGCGTTCTCCAGATCGGTAGTGGCACTGTCGACTGCCCAGTTGAACTGCAGATCCACGATCTGCGCCACCACGACGCTCAGGATCATCACCGCCGTGATGACCTGCAGCTGGCGAGAGTTCTTGATGATCTCGAAGCCGCCCTTGGCCTTGTCGAGCTTGGCTAGGCCGGCAGCTCCCGCCACAGCATCGGAATCCGCGGGACTGCGTTTGTGAATGAGGAAGATGATGCCGACTGCCAGCATGAGAATCGCGGCCGCCACCAGAAAGGTCGTTCGGGTGTCGACGAGATAGCTGACCAGCCTGGCCACCTGACCGCCTGCGATGCCTCCCAGCAGCCCTCCAGCTCCGACGAAGCCAAAGAGACGCTTGGCTTGTCGTGGGTCGAGAACGTGGTTCGAGAAGGACCAGAACTGACTGACGTTCATCACGTAGGCGATGGAGATCCAGACATACAGTACGAAGGGGATCCAGGACCAGGTGAATTGGAAGAGCCACCAGAACACCACCATGCTGAGGGCGATGATGGTGCAGGTGGCAGCCATCAAGTGGTGCCGCTTGATCCGATCTGCGAATCGCCCGTACAACCTCAGCAATGGATAGGAGCAGATCGCCACGGCCAGGTAGACCCAGGGAAGGTTGGCCGCTCCGAGTCCCTTGACATACGAGGACTGCCGAACGCTCTTGGTGGCGTCTGTCTCTTATA
>JARFQS010000491.1 GCA_029287645.1 Thermoanaerobaculia bacterium
CCTTCGGGCAGGGTCTCACCCGTCTCGAGATAGTGATCTGCACTCCAGGGAAACTCGACCGCGGACAAGCTCAGACCCCATCTCCGGCTCACTGCCGCCAGCACCTTCATGGCCTCGGCCGTCACTTCCGGGCCGATCCCGTCTCCCGGAATCACCGCGATTCTGTGCTCTTCGTTTGCTGTTTGTGGGGTCGGATTCACCGCCAGGATGCTAGCACAGCATCGCACCGCGCGAGACGCCCGCCGCGGACCGCCGAGAGTGATTCGAGGTCGCCTTCAGCATCGCCGGATCGGTCGCCACCGGCGCCGCCGCCCGTCTGAGGGCCTCTCGCGCCGCCGCCGTGTCCAACTCGAAGACGAAGGGAATCTCGGGGCACAACCAGGCCGAGTACAGGTCCGGCCAACCGGTGCTCTCGGCGAGCGGCAGGCAGAGATCGAGCAGCCGTCGCTCCTGCATCACGACGCTGAGGGGCCAAATCGGGACCGAGCGCTGGCTGGTCTCGACAGACCTCAGACCGCCAGCCGTCACCAGGTAGGCGCGCCGCCTCTGGCGGAAGTAGGACGTCATGCGCTCCCAGCTTCCCAGCGCGGGGCCGGAACCCACCATGGGAACACTCTGGTGGGCCGTCAGCTTGAGGGTCGCGTCCCGATGCACGATCCACTGCCAGGACTCGGATGCGGCCTTGTCGGTCGGTGCAGGGAAGTTGAAGCGCCCCCCAACAGCGGGCTGACCAGCCAGCCACCGCGAGCTGGGCACGACCCAGTGCGGTACCAACAGCCGATGCAGGAAGATGGACGGCACGCCCTCGTGGTCGGTGACGTAGAACCGAAAGTTGAATTGCGGGTAGGAGAGCCGCAGAAACGGAAGCCCAGCCACATGGAGGTGCTCGTGGCGAAAGAGGAGGGCCGATCCGAACACCAGGCGTTCCTCGTCGGCGCTGTGGACCTCGTACTGCAGCGGATCGGGCAGAGGTGGCAAGGCTGCCTCGGGGAAAGCCCAATTGAGATAGAGGCAGTCCCTGACAACCGTGCGGACGGTGGTGCCTTGAGCTGTCACCGGAGCCCCGCTCTCATGACCCCGCAGCCTCGAACTGTCCGACCATACGGAAAACCTTAACCTGCTCGACGGCGAGCCGCAAGCCACTTCACGTGGGTCACCAGCGATCTTCGAGCTCAGGATGTCGTCGTTGACCTCCAACCGGGCCCGGCTCTGTTAGAGTTCGAGGCCTCAACTATCTTCCCTTGGAGGGGATCCATGAAAATCGAAGTCTCGAAGAACAACACAAGGGCGCTCCTCATGGTCTTCATGTTGAGCACGGCTCTGGGATTTGCTGCCTGTCAGCAGCCCTCGTCGGATCAAGAGCCCGGCGCGGTAGCATCACTCGACCTTCCGGCAGGTGTCGAAACGGCAGCCGAAGCGATCCATGAGGAGGCGATCAGAGACCATATCGCCGCCCTGTCGAGCGACGAATTCGAAGGCCGAGCTCCGGCAAGCCCCGGTGATGAGAAAGCTCGACAGTACCTGCAGGACGCAATGGCGGAAATGGGGCTCGAGCCCGGCGCTCAGAACGGTGAATGGCAGCAGCGATTCCCCATCATGAGCATCACCTCCGAAGTGCCGGAAACGTGGTCCTTCGAAGGACAGGAGTCCAATCTGGAGCTCGCCTACTGGGACGACTTCATCGCCAGCAGCGGCGTGCAACGTGAAAGCTCACGGATCGACGATGCCGAGATCGTCTTTGTCGGCTTTGGCATCGAAGCTCCGGAATACGCTTGGGACGACTTCAAGGGTGTGGACGTCGAAGGCAAGGTTCTTCTGATGATGAACAACGATCCCGACTGGGATCCGGAGCTCTTCGAAGGAGATCGACGCCTCTACTACGGGCGCTGGACCTACAAGTACGAGATGGCCGCTCGCCATGGTGCAGCTGGTGCCATCATCATCCACACGACGCCTTCGGCCGGATATTCCTGGCAGGTGGTCCAGGCCTCCTGGACCGGAGCCAATTTCGAGCTGCCGGCTGGTGAAGAGCCTCGATCACAGGTCTCCGCCTGGGTGACGGAGGATGCGGCTCGCCACCTGGTGGCGACCTCCGGACATGACCTGGACGATCTTCGAGAGTCGGCCAAGAGCCGCGATTTTCAACCCGTGCCCCTGGGGATCACGACCTCTCTGGAGCTCAGTAACAGCATCGAGAGCGTGGAGACCGGCAATGTCGCGGGTCTGCTGGAAGGTAGCGATCCGGAGCTGAAGAACGAGGTCGTCGTCTACTCGGCCCACCACGACCACTTCGGCATCGGTGAGCCGGACGAAGAGGGCGACGACATCTACAACGGCGCGCTGGACAACGCTTCCGGTTGCAGCAAGGTGTTGGCAATCGCCGATGCCTTCACTCGCCTGCCCGAGCCGCCTCGCCGTTCGGTGCTCTTTCTATTCGTGGCCGCGGAAGAGCAGGGCCTCCTCGGCTCGGAGTACTATGCGAAGAACCCGACGTTCGCGCCGGGTCTCATCGCCGCCAACGTGAATATCGACGGTGCCAACATCTTCGGCCGCACCAGCGACGTGGCCTACATCGGCTTCGGGAAATCGACCCTCGACGACGTCGTGGTCGCAGCAGCGGCCCGCCAGGGTAGGACCGTGGTGGGTGACCAGTTCCCCGATCGCGGCAGCTTCTACCGCTCGGATCAATTCAACTTCTCGAAGATCGGTGTGCCAGCCATCTATGCCGACAGTGGAACCACCTACATCGATCGGCCGGAAGGCTGGGGCAAAGAGCAAGCCGAAGCGTGGGAGGCCGTCCACTACCATCAGCCGAGCGATGAGCTGACGGACGACTGGAACTTCGAGGGAATCGTCGAAGACACGGTTCTCGCCTTCGAGGCCGGCCTGTCCATAGCTCAGACGGACGAGCTACCGGCTTGGCGCCCAGGCGACGAGTTCGAGGCGGCACGAATCGAGGCCCTCGCAGAGCGCGACTGAGCCCACCTCTTCGCCACCTACTCCAATCCGGAGTGGGTGCCGTCGCAGAACGGCGGGTTGGCCGTGTGCTTGCACTGGCACAGGGCCACCCGCTTCTTCTCGCTCAGCTCCACCTTCAACGGACCGAGATCCGTCCCGGCGTGCGAGCCGTCGCAGAACGGCTGCTTCTCCGAGCGGCCACACTGGCACCAGTAGTACTTCCCGGCTTCCAGCTCGATGACTGCGGGCCTCGTTGCGGCTACTTTGGGATCGCTCATCCGAATCTCCTTATCGCTGTTACCCGGACTCCTTCTGCCCGAGTTGCTTCTCGAGAATCGTCGCATCACCAAGGTGCTTCTCGCCGAGGTCCCTGAACTGTCTCCGGAACTGGACCTCGAGCTCTCGGCGCTCATCTCCCGAGACGAAAGCATGCTGCAGCGCCGCCCAGCTCAAGGCAGCCAGATCCTGCGCCCCAAGCCCGAAAGTCTCCGAGACTCGGCGAAACTCTTCGGTCAGAGTGGTCTCGAAGAGCGGAGGGTCATCGGAGTTGAGGGTTACCGGCACTCCGGCACTCCGAATCCTGTCGATAGGATGACTCTCCAGGTCTGCGACCGCCCCCAACCGCACGTTGGACGTCGGGCAGATCTCCAGGGGGATTTGGCGCTCTACGAGTTCGTCCATCAGCTCGACATCCTCGACCGACCGGATGCCGTGTCCGATCCTCTCGGGCTGGCAGATCTCCAGCGCCGAACGGACCGACTCCGGCCCTTCGTGCTCGCCAGCGTGAGCGACCCGGTGCAATCCCTCTTGCCGAGCGACGTGAAAATGCTCCCGAAAAGGCTCGTCGGAAGAGGCTTCGAAGCCGGACAGCCCGAGAGCCACGACCCCCTGCCCACGTCCATCGAGCGCCCACTCCAGGGTTCGATCGGCCCACTCCCAGGTCACATCTCGCACGATGTCGGGGATCCACCGCGCCGTGACGCCCAGTCGCTGTTCTTCCTCCTGCAGCGTTTCGCTCAATGCCGCCGCCACCTCCGCACCATTGGCTCCATTTCGAATGTGGGTAGCGACAGTGAAGTGGACTTCACTGTAGCGGATATTCTGCGCCGCCTGTTCAGCCAGGAATTCCCGAGCGACCAACTGGAAGTCTTCGGGGTCGCGCAGGCTCTGGCTGCAGGTCAGGTAGATCTCGACGAAGTGCTCGAAGTCCCTGAACCTGAACCACTCCCGCAGCCCTTCAATGGTGTCCGCCGGAAGGGAGACTCGGTGTCGCTTCGCCAGCTGCAGGAGAGTACGTGGACGGATCGAGCCTTCCAGATGGACGTGCAGTTCCGCCTTCGGCATCTCCCGGATGAAGGCATCCAGCCCTGGATCGAGATTCAAGTGTCGCCCTCTCAACCCTGGCTCGAAGCCCTGCCGCCAAGCTCCCGCAGCACGTTCTCGGGCACCAGACCCGTGAGATCGCCGCCAAGGAAGAAGACCTCCTTGACGAGACGGCTCGACAGGTAGATGTACTCTTCTTTCGGCACCATGAAGACGGTCTCGACCTGCGGATTCAGCCGTCGATTCATCAGGGCCATCTGAAACTCGTATTCGAAGTCCGAGACGGCTCGCAAGCCCCGTATGATCGTGCGAGCTCCCACCTGGTCCATGAAATCGGCCAGCAAGCCAGAGAAGCTCTCCACCCTGCAGTCCTCACACTCTCGGAGCTCGTGGGAGATCATGGCCTGCCGCTCACCCACCGAGAATACCGGCTTCTTCTCCTCGTTACCGAGCACCGCCACCACGACTTCGTCGAAGACCGATCGGCAGCGGCCGATGATGTCCAGATGGCCGTTGTGAATCGGATCGAACGAGCCTGGATATACCGCGATTCGCTTTCTACTCATTGCCCTTCCCGGGTTAGATCGAAGGTCACGACATTGAAAGCAGCATCCATGAGCCGCAATAGCACGAGCTTTGCAGAATCCGGAAGATCCAGTAGGAGTGTTTCATGCTGTCCGTCCAGAAGTCCATCGACCGTGCCGGCTGGAATCCATTCTCCGGCGTCGAGGCTGAACTCGGCGCGCCGGAGGGGACTCAGCAGATCTTCGACCTCTACCTCGAGGCCAGCTGCCTGCCGTTCCACGCCGATCAACACGGGTACGGAGTGGTCTACGAGCACCGGCTCGCTGATCAACTCAGCCACCTCCACCTCTGACTCTTCGGATCGGAGACGATCTCTCACGATCAGCCTGAAGCGATATCGACCATCGGGGAGTGCCGTTGCATCGAAGCTGTGATGGGTGTCTGTGAGGTCCTCTGCCATGGGTAGCCAATGTTCCTCTGCGTCGGCCCGGCGGAACTCCAGATTGGCGAACATGTCGTCCTCGTTGGGATCCTCCGACTTCCACCGAAGTGTCCGATAGCCCTTCTTCCAGAGCGTCTTCAGTCGCCGATTCTCATTCGGCGCCTTGGCTTCGAGGACCGTAAAAATCCCCTGGCGGTCAGGGTGTATGGGTTCGTAGACCTGCTGAGCAGGGTTGAAATTGGCCGGCACCAGGACCTGTCCCGGTTCCATGACCGTCAGGCTCTCGATTCTGGGTGGCAGATTCGCCTGTTTGTAGGAAATCAGGATCTCGCTGAGGCTCGGCGACACTCCGCCGTCGGCCTCCAACTCGGCCCTCCATTGAAAGTACCGCCCAGCTGGAACCGGTGTCAGGGGAATCTCCATGCCACTTTGCCATGCTGTCCATGCCGACCAGGTGCGATCGGGATCCGAGCTCATGCCGCTCCGTAACGAGAAGCGGACCCGACTTCCCTGCGGGGTCTTTCCCTGCCATCGGAGGTTGCCGAAAGTGGCGAACTGCTGCGCATCCAAGGTCGGACTCGTGTAGACGCCCCGACGCTCGGTGCGACCGGAGATCCGGTAGACGGCGGCTGCGTTCGTCGTCGCAAACGCGGGACCTGGATCATCGTCCAGAAGCACGACGACCTGCCGCTCATCGACGTCCTTCTCCAACACGGGCTTGCCGTTGCTCAAGCTGTAGACCTTGCCTTCGAGGCCCGTACCGACCCACAGACGGTCGCGATGCCAGGCCAAGGTGTAGACGGTCTCTTCCTGAAAGCCGGCCAGGGACTCGACCAGCCCCTCGGGTGAGATCCTCAAGATCTCCGACCGAGGGCCCTGGAAGCCGATGGGCCTGGTGCCGACCGTCTCGGGCTCATCGCTTCCTTCCGCCGACACGGTTATCTGCACCGTGACCTCGCCCGCTTCGTCCCCTGCGTCGGAGGCTTGCTCGTCGTCTTCAGAAGACTCCCTTGCTGTCTGCCCGAGGCTCACCAGGCTTGCCTCCGAAGCCAGCACCGCTGCAAAGCAGCTACCGTCCGGATCGGCCGCGAAGGCCACGACCTCTGGCTGCGGGGCATCGTAGAGAGTCCGGACGCTTCCGTCCTGGTCGAGTCTCAAGATCAGGCCCTCGCCTGCCGTACCCATGAGCAGCTGGCCGTTGGGCAGGGCCTTCAGAGACCGCAGATGCGTGTCCTGGGTGTCGAACAGCACCTCGCCCTGCCCCGGCGCCCGGACTTCGAACAGCTTGCCCTCCGTCCCGGTAGCCACCAGAAGACTCCCATTGGAACCGCTCTCGAGATCCCAGATGTACGTCTGCTCCGGATCGAAGAAGACGGTCGCTTCGCCAGCCTCGATTCGGTAGACCTTGCCGTTCGGCGAAGACCCGGCGAAGACCACACCGTCTTCGGCGACAAAGACAGAGAAGATCTCAGGCTCGGGAGCCTCGAAAAGAACCGTCGTCGCTCCCTGCCGATCGATCAGCAGGACTCGGCCACCGTTGCCGGTGCCGACGACCCACCCGTCTGGATGCGAGTCTGCCGATAGGAGGAACGGTTCGCTGACCTCCGTCAGGCGCTCTACCTGGTCCGCCAGGCGCAGCGTTCCGAGCGAGTCGAGACCGATACCGTCCAGAGTGCCAGCCAGGAATGCGGCTCGACTCTGCATCGAGTAGATCCTCACTTGGGACTCCACCGGCAGAGCAAGGCAGGCCAGTCCCAAGATGATGCCTACCAGCCTCGACCGGTACCGGTCGATCATGGGTCGAGTTCCATCTCTTGCGCGCATGTTCACCTCAGCTCCTCGTCAGCCAGGGTCTTTCTATTCATCTCCGCCTTCGGTACCTGCTGTTGTCGGGGAGGGCTGCGGAATTTTCGCACCTCCTGCCGGAGATTCCCCAGACGGTGGCTCTTCCTTGAGCGGTCCTTCCCGCAGGACCTCGAGATCCACCCGAACGATGCCTTCGAGCGGCCGCTCCAGCTCGATGATGCTCTCCTGCGCCACCGCCAGCTGCAGCGGCGTCGCACTGGTCGAAGGTGCCGCGCTCCACAGGGATCGAACCGAGGCCGGGAGCTGTGGCAGGACTTCGCCGCCCACCGACAACCCCTCTCCCCGGAAGACACCCAGGGCTACAAGCTCGCGGCTCGAGTGAAAGGAGCGCAGAAATCGGAGAGCCTGTGGGAAGGTCTGGGGAGCCGTCTTCTCCACCTCGAGACGTGCCATGTCGACGCTGACCCCGTCTCCGACCAGGAGTGAATAGCGGCCTTCTGGTAGGCCTGTCGGAACATCCAGCGCCAGCGTGGCCCGGAACGCATCGCCCCGATAGGCCTGGAGATCGACCACCAGCTCGATCCGATCGCCTGGACGAACCAGCGTCTGACTGACGTGCGCTCCGATCAGACGCGCGGTTCTGGGCTCCGCATGCTGGTGGATCTCGATGTCGATGGAGTCCACGACCACCGTGGCGAATCTGTTGTTGAGAAAGAAATCCGCAAAGGCGAAGAGGTAGAAGGCCGCCTCTGAAGAGGCGAGCTCGCCATCGAAGGTCTGGCGAATCTCGACTTCCCCCCACTCCGCGAGGTCGAAACGAGCGCTCAAATCCAGTCCCTGGCTACCGGCGCTCTGTGATGCGGCCTCCAGAGATCCGAGCGTCGCAATAGCCACCAGGGTCGGAGTCAGGAGAGGTAGCTCCGCCACCTGCATGGAGAACTGTCGCTCCACGAGGCCGGTGATTCGCACCTCGACGGGCGTCATGGATGCTTCGGCTCCGACCCGGCCGCGCATGCCCGCGGCTCGATCCAGCTCGAAGGATCCCACCACCTCGCCGAGATTGGCGATCTTGAAAGAGTTCATCTGATTGGAGAGAACGGTAACGATCTGGCTGGTGGCCATCGGCACACGCAAAGGACCTATGCCCAGGAAGGGATGACCGAAAGCGAGGATCTCGGCGCCTCGACGCTCCGTCACCGTGCCGGTCGCCGCGAGGCGCAGGTCCCCGTCGACCAACACTCCCGACACAGACGAACCCGCCTCGAGCTCCAGAACCTCGCCGGCCATCGCCTGACCAGCGGGTGAGACGCTGCCGAGAGCGATAGACAGGTTGTCCAACGTCACACGATCGAAGCCAACCGCACTCCACTGGATACCACTGACGCCTGCATCCAGACCTGGGCCCAGAACGCCCGTAAGCGGCGCCAGGACCTCCTGCCAGGTGACACTCCCGGAGACCAGATCACGCGGCTCTCGTTGGACGCCTCCCGACCGAGAGGAAGCAACCGGATTGGGACCACCACTCAATTGCCTCATCTGCTCGATGGGAGTGATCCCGGCGACAGCTTCATCTGCGAACAACCAGGAGAAAGACACAGCACCCAGCAGGCGGCCGTCGATGTAGACGGGGCTTCCGCTCATCCCAGCGATGACGCCGCTAGCCTCGAGGCCCCGACCCCTGAGTCGGGCCAATATGAAGCTCGTCGACGGTTGTGTGTTGCGCCAAACCCCCAGCAGCTCGACTTCGAAGCGCTCAGCCGTCGTGCCTTCGAAGACCGACAGACCGTAACCGGTCAACCCGGGTCGTACCGCCTCGAGAGGGAAGAGGTCATTCTCCCCGACCTCCTGCTGGACAGGAGTCTCCGCTCCGCTTGCGATCGGTAGCAGGAAGACGAGAAGACTGCACAAAAACCTATGCATTCCGGTGACGCTCCGCATTCATCGAGCTTCCGAGGAGCGATCCGCAGACTTTTCCGCAACAGCTGCGGAAAAGCCGCCACCCCATCCCAGATCCAACAGTCTCCGCTCGAGCACAGCGATAGGATAGCGGCCCACCCGAAGAACCTCCACGTCTCCAGACCTCAGAGCCACCATGGTCGATGGTGCGCCGCCGACAAGACGACCGTCATCGACAATCAGCGCCTGCCACCCTTTCAGTAGGTGAGCCAGTTCCATCGGGTCACAGATGGGCGGCTCGCCGCTACGATTGGCACTAGTGGCTGTCAATGGGGTCTGCAGCTTGACGAGCATTTCGACGAGGCCCTTGTGGTCAGGCATCCTCACCGCCAAGGAGCCACTCCCACCCGCCGCCGGTAGAGGGCGGTGAATCGAAACCACGACGCTCAGTGGCGACGGCCAAAGCGAGGCCAGAGTCCGCAGATCGTCGTCCTGGGTATCGATACCCAGAAGCTCCAGGTGCTCCAAAGCCCCAACCACCACCGGCAGAGGCTTGTCCGCCGGTCTCTCTTTGAATCGAAATATGGTCTCGACCCCTTCGCTGCTCCTTGGATCCACCGCCAGCGCGTAGCTCGACTCTGTCGGAATCCCCAGGATTCCATGGGCCGCCAGGGTTTCGCGCACGGCCCGCAGAGAGTCACCCCAGGACCAGATGTCTGGCTGGCGATTCACGACACCCTCCGAGCCGTCGAGGAGATCAATTCTTCGGCGTGAGACCGTGACAGCGAGGTCACTCGCTTGCCAGCCAGCATGCGCGCCACCTCTTCCACTCGTTCCGACGCCTCCAGTGCATCGACCCGGGTAGCTGTCCTACCGTCGCTGACTCGCTTTCGGACCCTGAAGTGACGATCGGCGTGGCTGGCCACTTGGGCGAGATGGGTCACGGCGAGAATCTGGGTTCCGCCGGAGAGGCGCTGGAGCTTGTCTCCCAGAATTGCCGCCTCGGCCCCTCCGACACCGGCGTCGACCTCGTCGAAGACCAGTGTGGGCATCTCCCCAGCGTCTCGTCTGCGCACCGCAAGTTGCAGTGCCAGGTAGAACCGTGACAGCTCCCCGCCAGAAGCGCTACTGGCCAGCGGCAACATTTCCTCGCCCGGATTGGCGGCCAACTTGAAGGTCACCTGGTCGTATCCAAATTCTGAAAACTCAACGGGCGTGCCTGCCAGCTCGAGACGGCTACTCTCCTGGCGGCGTCTGGACAGCTCTACTTCGAAGCGCGCTTTGGCCATCGCCAGATCGCCGAGCTCGCGATGGACACGGTCCGCCAGTTTCCTTCCCCACTCGGCTCGGCGCTTGGACAGGTCGTCTGCGGCCTGTCGAAACTCCTGCAGAGCAACCTTCATCTGCTGCTCCAGCTCGTCCCGTTGCTCCACGTCTCCAACCAGCTCCTCGAGCTCCTGGCCGATCCGCTCTCGGTACTCGAGAACCTCCGCGGTCGTCTGGCCGTACTTGCGAGTCAACCTGTCGATGACCGACAACCTCTCCTCGATGGCGTTCAACCGTTGCGGATCTGCCTCCAGCGAGTCGAGACGCTGACGCATGCCCCGAGCCATCTCCTGGAGATCGATGGACATCGCGTCCAACTCTTCGGACCAGCTGGACGACTGCTCTTCCCAGTCGGCGATCTCCTGCAGGCGACGCGACGCCACCGAGAGCCTTTCCGACGCCGAGCCCTCCTCCTCGAAGAGCACGCTGAGGGACTCTCCCAGAGCTCCACCGATTGCCTCGACGTGACGCTGCAGATCTCTCTCGACCTCGAGATCTGCCTCTTCCCCGGATCGCAGGCGAGCTGCATCGATCTCGCCGATCTGGAACCGCAAGAGGTCGAGCCGCTCCTGTCGCAATCGCTC
>JARFQS010000542.1 GCA_029287645.1 Thermoanaerobaculia bacterium
CCCGCACCACCCTCCGCTCCCTTCCAACTGGCAGCCTCGACACTCGCAAAGCGGGTGAGCTCTGCTTCGCTCGCGGACTCACCCTCCAAGATCTCGAACTTGACCTTGCCGAGTGTGCGCAGCCTGTTGTTGGCCTTCTTCAGGTTGCGGCGGAGGCCCGGCCGAAGCGATGCATAGAACTCTTCGGAGCTACGCTCGATGGGAAAAAACGTTCCCCCGCGAGCGAACTCCTGGCTCAGAAGAGCACCGGTTGCCTCGGCAACGCGCAGGGTCGCCGAAGTGCTGGGAATCTCCTTGAGCTCGATCGAGAAACGCTTCGGAAACAGTTCGACGGCGGCATTGAATAGAAGCTCGAAAACCTCCTGCTCGCGCCCGGCTACCAGAGCCACATCACACGCAGCGATCTGAGAGTCGTGGGGCGTATGCAAGAGCGGCCGAGCCAAACCAAAAACCGAGTGGGGAGACACCACGAGAGGGAGAACACCCACCAGCACCTCCCCGTCGACGGCGAGGAGCACGACCCACCGCTGCTCGTCATCCACCCGATGCTCGAGGTAGGCGGAGACCCAGGCGTACGAGTTGGTCGGAATGCGCTGAGGTGCCCGCGCCGAGAGCTCATTCCACTGCGGCGCGTACCGCGAGAGTTGCTCGAGATCCCGCACCACTTGGACTCGAGGATGTTTCTCCTCGGATGTCGTGTTTGTCCTAGGCATCAGTGTTCTGGCAACCATCGGGAGTGCAGGTTTTGCCTTCTGAAGACCCTGGAAGTGGCCTTCTGACTTGCTCCAGGAGGAAGCGTCGCCGCTCTCGAAGCCGCCGGAAAAGATCGTGAGGCTGAAGAAAGTCGACACATCCTGCGTCACATGAACTTGCGCTGGCGCTGAACATAACAGGTTTTCCGATCTCCACTGGAGAGATCCACGGTCAACCTGACACCACCGGGGACCTGGCTGAGAAAGTCCTTCGAGGCGTTGCCAGGTGCGCCCGTAGGGGTATTCGTCTATGTGAATATGAGTCTCTACATGTTGGTGGCTTCGGCCCACCTTGCTAGATTATCGGTCAGGTGAGTCAGATCGTAGAGGTCGGTAGACACGACTGAGCCGAGCGTCCCGTCCCGACGGTCATTGAATCCGGACCGACTTTTCGAAATGGAGAGACTCCATTGAGCTCGCAGAGCAATTCGAACCCTATTCCAGCAACATGCCGTTTCTGCGGCGAGAGCCTGCGTCAAACAGTCGTGGACCTCGGCATGTCACCGCTGTGCGAGAGCTACGTCAGCGCCGAGGGGCTGAACCAGATGGAGCCCTTCTACCCCCTTCACGTCTACGTCTGTCAGAACTGCTTTCTCGTACAACTGGAGGAGTTCGTGAGCTCGGAAGAGATCTTCACCGAGTACGCCTACTTCTCCTCGTACTCCGACAGCTGGTTGGAGCACGCCAGGGAGTACACCAAGCAAATCGTCGAGCGCCTGGCTCTCGACGGCGAGAGCCACGTGCTCGAGCTGGCGAGCAACGATGGCTACCTGCTGCGGAACTTCGTCGACATGGAAATCCCCGCCCTGGGGGTCGAGCCGGCGGCAAACGTCGCCAAGGCCGCCATCGACATCGGAGTACCGACTGTCGTCGAGTTCTTCGGACGAGCCACAGCCCAGGAGCTCGTCGACGAGCATGGCGGCTTCGATCTGGTGATCGGCAACAACGTCCTGGCGCAGGTACCCGACCTCAACGATTTCGTGGCCGGAATGAAGATCGCTCTCGCCCCTGACGGGGTCATCACGATGGAGTTTCCCCATCTGATGCGGCTGATGGAGGAGAACCAGTTCGACACGATCTACCACGAGCACTTCTCGTACTTTTCCCTGTTGTCGACCGAGAAGATCTTCTCGGCTCACGGCCTGACCCTCTACGACGTCGAACGGCTCCCCACTCACGGCGGCTCCCTGAGGATCTATGCCCGCCATGATGAGGACGAGTCGAAACGGATCACCGACCGGTTGATCGATCTGAGGAAGGAAGAAGAGCAGGCGGGCTTCGCTCGCCTCGATCACTATCTCTCCTTCGGAGAGCAGGTCAGGGAGACCAAGAGAAAACTCCTCGAGTTCCTCATTCAGGCCAAGCGCGAAGACAAGACCATCGCGGGCTACGGGGCACCGGGGAAGGGCAACACGCTGCTCAACTACTGCGGGATTCGCACCGACTTCATCGACTACACGGTCGACCGGAACCCCTACAAGCAGGGGAAGTTCCTGCCTGGAACCCACATCCCCATCTTCGCTCCCGAGAAGATCGGTGAGACCCAGCCCGACTATGTCCTGATCCTGCCTTGGAACTTCAAGGATGAGATCATGGATCAGATGAGCGGTATCCGGGATTGGGGGGGTCGATTCGTGGTCCCGATTCCGGAGGTGAAGATCTATCCCTGAACGGGAAGAGAGGCCTGAGCTCGGCACAGCTTCCGAGCGGCGCAAGGAACCAGGAACACCGGAAGGACTCGAAGAACGGTAAAGACACCATGAAAATACTGATTACCGGAAATATGGGATATGTCGGACCGAGCGTCGTGCGGAGGTTGCGCCAGACCTATCCGCAAGCGACCCTCGTGGGGCTGGATGCCGGGTACTTTGCGCACTGCCTGACTGCGACTCGACATCTTCCCGAGTGCAGGGTCGACCTGCAGCACTTCGCCGACGTGCGACAGCCCCCAGCGAGTGCGCTGGAAGGGACCGATGCGATCGTCCACCTAGCGGCGATCTCCAACGACCCCATGGGCAACACCTACGAGGAAGTGACCCTCGAGATCAACCACCAGGCCAGCGTCCAGCTGGCGAAGATGGCCAAGGTCGCCGGCGTCGGAAGCTTCGTCTTCGCCTCGAGCTGCAGCATGTACGGATCGGCCGACG
This sequence comes from Thermoanaerobaculia bacterium, assembly GCA_029287645.1. GTDB lineage: Bacteria > Acidobacteriota > Thermoanaerobaculia > Multivoradales > JAHEKO01 > JAUVRX01. The sequence goes on from JARFQS010000542.1 coordinate 2,900, forward strand.
ACAGCCCGCGTAAGGAATCCTCTTCGCTCAACCCGCTGACAGCGTACGCCAGATCCAAGGTCCTTACCGAGGCTGAGCTCGGGGAGATGGCTGACGACCAGTTCAAGGTCACCAGCCTGCGGTTCTCGACCGCCTGCGGGATGAGTGATCGTCTGCGACTGGATCTCGTGGTCAACGACTTCGTCGCCTGCGCGGTGGCCTCCGCCGAGATCACGATCCTGAGTGACGGTACTCCCTGGCGGCCGCTGATCCACGTCGATGACATGGCGCGGGCCATCGATTGGGCAATCCAGAGGGAGCGATCTGCCGGCGGTGATTTCCTCGCGGTGAATGTAGGAAGCAGTGGCTGGAATTACCAGGTCCGAGAGCTGGCGGAGGCGGTAGCCGAGGTGATTCCAGGAGTCACGGTGTCGGTGAACGAGAACGCGGCTCCGGACAAACGCTCCTACAAGGTGGATTTCAGCCTGTTCGAGCAGCTGGCACCCGATCATCAGCCGAAGGTCGATCTGCTGGCTGCCATCCGCGGTCTCAAAGAGGGTCTCGAAGCGATGGGCTTCGACGATTCGGACTTTCGCAACTCGACGCTCATGCGCCTGAACGTCCTGACCCAGCTGCGAGACCAGCACCTCCTGGACGGTGATCTCCGATGGACGGAAAAGCCACCCCTAGGCGGCGCCAGTAACGAGGAAGACGGGTGATTTTCGAAGAAACGGCCCTCTCGGGCGCCTTCATCATCGAGCCCGAGCGGCTGGAGGACGAGCGGGGCTTCTTCGCTCGCACCTGGTGCCAGAGAGAGCTCGAGGAGCACAGGTTGGAGACCCGGCTGGCGCAGTGCAATATCTCGTTCAATCGAGTGGAGGGCACGTTTCGTGGCATGCACTACCAGGAGGCACCCCACGAAGAGGTCAAGCTCGTCCGCTGTACGCGAGGCTCGATCCTCGACATCATCGTGGATCTCCGTCCAGAGTCCCCGACCTACAAGGAACACCTGTCCGTCGAGCTCTCCGAGGACAACCGGAGAATGCTCTACATACCGACCCGGTTCGCACATGGCTTCCTGACGCTGGCGGACAGCACCGAGGTCTTCTACCAGATGTCCGAGTTCTATGCTCCCGAGGCGGCAAGAGGGTTCCGTTGGAATGACCCGGCCTTCGAGATCCAGCTTCCCATCGAGGTCATCGTAATCTCCGAGCGGGACCAGACCTACCCCGACGTGTCTCTGTGAAGGCGGCGAGCCTTGAATTTAACCCAGCTCAAGTCCGAGATCGAGCCCGCCACAATCGGCGCCTCCATGCACGAGCTCATCCGTCAGCTCTACCCGATCTGTCGAAGTATCACAGGAGATGGCGTTCGGGAGACTCTTGGCATCCTCGGATCGCAGGTTCCTCTGGAGATCAAAGAGGTGCCGACTGGAACCGAGGTCTTCGACTGGACCGTGCCCCGAGAATGGAATATCCGGAGGGCCTGGATCAAGGGCCCGGACGGCTCGACAGTCCTCGATTTCGAGGATTCCAATCTTCATGTGCTCAACTACAGCGTGCCTGTCCACGAGAAGATCGGCCTGTCAGAGCTACGCGAGCATCTCTTCACCCTGCCAGAACAACCCGACTGGGTGCCCTACAGAACCTCCTACTACAGCGAGCGTTGGGGGTTCTGCATGACCCAGAACCAATTCGATTCTCTCCCCGAGGGAGAGTACGAAGTCCTCATCGACTCCTCGCTCGAAGACGGCTCTCTCACCTACGGCGAAACCGTTCTTCCAGGTGAGACCGCAGATGAGGTCCTGCTGTCCTGCCATGTCTGTCACCCTTCGCTCTGCAACGACAATCTGTCCGGAATCGCCCTGGTCACCTTCCTGGCCAAGCACCTGCAGGTCTGCTCCAGACGCTACACCTACCGATTCCTCTTCATCCCGGGGACCATCGGCGCAATCACCTGGCTCGCCCTGAACGAGTCCCAGGCCGGACGGATCCGGCATGGTCTGGTCGTGGCCTGCGTCGGAGATCCGGGTAGCTTGACCTACAAGAGGTCTCGTCAGGGCACGGCTGAAATCGATCGTGCTGTCGCGCACGTTCTCGGGCAGTCGGACATGCCGAGCGAGATTCTCGATTTCTCGCCCTACGGCTACGACGAGCGACAATTCTGCTCCCCTGGCTTCGATCTGGCCGTGGGCTCTCTCACCCGGACGCCCCACGGCCGGTATCCCGAATACCACACCTCGGCCGATGACTCCGAACTGGTGCAGCCGGAGGCGCTGGCCGATTCCTT
>JARFQS010000618.1 GCA_029287645.1 Thermoanaerobaculia bacterium
CAAGCTGGCACTGGTGGTGCGCGAGGAGGGGGGCCAGGTGCGCCGGTACGCGCACGTCGGGACCGGGAACTACCATACCGGCACGGCTCGGATTTATGAGGATCTGGGGATTCTCACCTGCAACGCCGAGATCTGCGAAGATGTCGCAGCGGTCTTCAACCAGCTGACGGGCGCGATGACGGCTCCCGACTACAAGCGTCTGTTGGTCGCCCCGGTGATCATGCGCGATCGTTTCAGGGAGTTGATTCAGCGCGAGGCCGAGCACGCGCGTCAGGGACGACCCAGCGGTATCGACGCCAAGATGAATCAGCTGCAGGATCCTGAGCTGATCAGGGAGTTGTATCGGGCCAGCCAGGCGGGGGTGCCGATCAATCTCAATGTACGAGGCCTGTGCTGCTTGCGACCGGGAGTGCCGGGGCTGTCGGAGAAGATCAAGGTCTTCGGCGTCATCGATCGCTTTCTCGAACACAGTCGGATCTATCGCTTCACCAACGGAGGAGAACCCGAATACTTCATCGGTTCGGCGGATTGGATGGTCCGCAACCTGAGCAAGCGCGTCGAGACGATCTCCCCGGTGCTGGATCCCAAGGTCCGGACCCAGCTGGGCGAAATCCTGGATGTCTACGCCAGCGACAATTGCTCGGCCTGGGATTGCCAGCCCGACGGGACCTATGTCCGCCGGCGACCGCAGCAGGAAGAAGAGCGTCGAGCCTCGCAGGAGGTCTTCATCGAGAAGACCCAGGGTGAAGGTCGGGCACGGCCGGCGGCACCCAAACCGACAGGGCGGCAGGCTCTGCCGGTGCCGGTGGACGAGCTATAAAGACCGGGCTCTGTCGATCAGCATGCAGTCCCCGTAGGAATAGAAGCGATAGCCGCTGGCGATGGCCTCCCAATAGGCCGCCAACACCGGCTGGCGACCGGCGAAGGCGCAGACCAGCATCAGCAGCGTCGACTGTGGAAGGTGGAAGTTCGTCAGGAGCAGGTCGACCGCCCCGAATCGGAAGCCCGGCCGGATGAACAGATCGGTGCTGCCGGTGGTCGGTTCGATGGCTCCCAGGCGCAGGGACACGCTCTCCAGGGTGCGCACTACGGTCGTCCCCACCGCCACGATCCGGCCTCCCTCGGCCCGCGTCCTTTCGATAGCCGCTGCAGTAGCTGCGGAAACCTCGAATCGTTCCGCTTCCATCTGGTGATCCTCGGCCTCACGGGCGGTCACCGGCCGGAAGGTGCCGATACCGACATGGAGAGTGATTGCAGTCGAGCTGACCCCGGCGCTCTCCAGGCTGTCGATCAGCTCGGTCGTGAAGTGGAGACCGGCCGTGGGTGCCGCAATGGCACCGGGCTGGCGCGCATAGACGGTCTGGTAGTCCTCCCGGTCTCTCGGCTGATCGGGTCGGTGGATGTAGGGCGGCAGCGGCACATGACCCAAGCGGTCGAGATGGGGCTCGATCGGTTGGCTGAACTCGGCGACGATCTTGCCTCCAACCAGCTTCTCGACGACCGTGAAGTGAAGATCCGCATCGAGATCGAAAACCGTGCCTGGGCGGGCACGTCGACCCGGTTTGGCGAGCGCGATCCACCGCTCATCCGAGATCGGTTCGACCAGCAGCAGCTCGAGGCTACCGCCGGTTTGCCGACGCCGGGCCAGGAGCCTTGCCGGAATCACTCGGGTGTCGTTGACGACCAACAGGTCGCCGGCTCGCAGGAGGTTGGGGAGGTCTCCGACATGACGATGCTCCGTCCGACCGTCGACATCGAGCCGCAGCAAGCGGCTCTCCCCCCGCGGTCCTGGAGTCTGCGCGATGCACTCTTGCGGCAGGTCGTAGTCGAACTCGGCCGTACGCATTACCGGATCTCGTAGCGCCGCGGATCGAGAGCATCGCGTAGACCGTCACCCAGGAGGTTGAAGGAGATGACGGTCAGACTGATAGCGAGCCCGGGAAACACGGTCGCCCACCAGGCCGACCCCAGGGCATCGGTGCCGTCGGCGATGATGTTCCCCCAGCTTGGCGTCGGCGGCTGGACTCCAAATCCGAGGAATGAAAGGGCCGCTTCGATGAGGATCACCGCGCCAATACGTAAAGAGAGATCCACAATGACCGGTGCCATCGCACTCGGCAGCATATGACGCGAGAAGATACGCAGAGGATGTTGACCCATGGCGCGGGCGGCCATCACGAAGTCGGCTTCGCGGACTCGAAGCAGCTCGGCCCGTACCAGGCGGCTGACAGACATCCATCCCGTCACACCCAACACGACCACGACCACCCACAATCGAGCGCCGGTGAATGCGGCCAGCGTGAGAATCAGAAACAGTCTGGGGAACATCAGCAGGGCGTCGACAAACCGCATGAGTACCGCATCGACCCAACCTCCAGCCAGAGCCGCGACTCCGCCCACCAGGATGCCGAGGACCAGTGAGATGGCCGTAGCCATCAGTCCGATGGCCAGAGAGATGCGGGCGCCATAGACGATTCGAGACCACAGATCCCGGCCGTATTTGTCGGTGCCCAGCGGGAAGAAGGTTCTGCTGACCGAGTGTTCGAGATCGTCATCGGCCAGGCGGTCGGTGGGGATCATCTCGGTTCTACCCAAGCGCTCCAACTCGAGACCCGAAGTGGTGGATTCGAGCGACTCCGCCAACAGCCAACTGCCTTCGCGGAGCTGGAC
>JARFQS010000034.1 GCA_029287645.1 Thermoanaerobaculia bacterium
GTGCCGGCAAGACGACCACCCTTCGCATGATCATGGACATCATCGCGCCGGATTCGGGCCTGGTGCTTTTCAACGGCCACCCGAGGTACAGAACCGACCTGGCGAGAGTCGGCTATCTGCCCGAAGAGCGGGGCCTGTACCGCAAGATGACCGTCACGGATCAACTGGCCTTTCTGGCCGAGCTGCATGGGGTGCGGCGCCGAGAGGCTCTCCCGACCATCCAGAGCTGGCTCGAGCGAGTGGAGCTCGCCGATTGGGGCAAGAGGAAGGTCGAAGAGCTCTCGAAGGGAATGCAGCAAAAGATCCAGCTCATCGGCACGATTCTCCACGACCCGGAGCTGATCATTCTGGATGAGCCGTTCTCGGGTCTCGACCCCATCAACCAGGGGCTCTTCAAGGACCTCCTGGCCGACTACCAGAAGCAGGGCAAGACGATCATCTTCTCCACCCACATCATGGAGCAGGCCGAAAAGCTGTGCGATTACATCTGCCTCATCTCTCGCGGCCGCACCATTCTCGAAGGAGAGCTCTCGACCCTCAAACGGCGACTGAGTGGCAACTCGTATCGCCTGCTCGCCGACGGTGACCTCGAGCGTCTCGACGAAGTAGCCGGCGTGCGACAAGCCCTGTTCCACGACGGCTCGGCGAAGTTGCTTCTCGAGCCAGGGGCCCGTGGCTCCGACGTGCTGAGTGAGCTGGTCGGATTCCTGGAAGTTCACGAGTTCAGATCGCAGGAGCCCGATCTGGAGGAGATCTTCATCAAGGCGGTACGGGATGCGGCCGAGTAACTTCCGCACCATTGCCAAGCGCGAGTATCTGGCGCGCCTGCGAAGCAAGGGATTCTGGATCAGCACGATCGCGCTGCCGGTGATGATGGCGGCCTGGGCCATCCTTCCCAGCTTCATGGTCGCGAAGACGAAGACCAGCCAGAAGCTGGCGGTCGTGGACCGGACCCACCAGGTAGCCGAGCTGCTCGAGGAGACTCTGAACGAGCTGGCGAAGCGCACGGCGGAGCAGGTCAGCTTCGATCTGGAGGTCGTCCAACCCGAAGCCGACATCGCCGCGCAGCGGGAGAGTCTCGACCAACGCGTGTTGGACGAAGAGATTGCTGCCTGGGTCTGGATCGATCCCGAGATGCTGGCCGAGAATCGGGTCGAGTATCACGCCGAGAGCGTCTCGAACTTCATCACCCAGCAGGCGCTGATCGGGGCTCTGTCGGCAGCGGTGCAGCAGGTTCGATTGGTCGAATCGGGGTACGACCCGGAGATCGTGGCGGAACTGTCCAGCTCCATCGATCTGGAGACCGTTCGAATCTCGGAAGAGGGGAGCAGGGCGGAGGCGGGCCTGGGCGGCTTTGCCCTGGCGTTCGCGGTCTTCATGATTCTCTACATCACCACGCTGATCTACGGGCAACAAGTGATGCTCGGCGTTCTCGAGGAGAAGAGCTCACGGGTTGTCGAGGTCATCCTCTCGACTGTCGACCCGATCGACCTGATGGCCGGGAAGATCGTCGGTATCGGCCTGGCCGGCCTGACCCAACTCGGCATCTGGTTTTCCTTGGCTGCTGTGCTTACCGCACCGGCTGTCGTTGCCGTCATGGCCTTCCTGCCGCCGGGGACGGAGCTTCCCACCCTGCCTCCGATCCTCGTGCTTCACTTCTTCCTGCTCTTCATCTTGGGTTACTTCTTCTACGCCACGTTCTACGCGATGATCGGCTCGGCCTTCAACAATCCCCAGGAAGCGCAGCAGATGGCCTCTTTGGCGGTCATCTTCGTGGTCCTGCCATGGATTTTCTTCCTGCCGATTCTCAACGATCCCGATTCGACCCTGGCAGTCGTGACGTCGCTGATCCCGATCTTCACCCCGTTTCTCATGGTTCTGAGGATCGCCGTCAAGATGCCACCGACCTGGCAGATCCTCCTCGGCTATTTCCTCACCACCGCACTTTGCGCCGCGATGATCTGGCTCTGTGCCCGGATCTACCGGATCGGGATCCTGATGTATGGCAAGAAGCCCAGCCTCAAAGAGCTCTGGCGCTGGGTGCGTTACACGTAGGCCGGCCTCGCTCTGGGGTGGATCAGCCGGCGTTCCCTGGCTGATCTTTGAGGGCTTGGGGTCTTGAGGTCCTGGGGTCTTGGGGCGTAAGGGCGTAGGAGCATAGGGGTGTAAGGGGTTTCAGGGGCTAGAGACCTCGCGCAAGGAGTCCCAGAAGGGGTCCCCCCGTCGGACCCTCTTCCCAATGCTGGTTCAGGTTGGGTCTCCTTGTCGGACGTTGTAGCCTTGCATTCACCGAATTCAGCCGGGTCTTGAGATGCGAATGAATCGACCGCGATACAGAGCCGGCCTGGTGGTGATCTCCCTGGTCGCGGCTGCTCTCAGGCTAGGAACCTGGAGCTCGGTCTTCACTGCGAGCGGTGTCACGCTGGACGGTACGGACAGCTACTACCACCTGCGACGCGCCTGGCTCACCCTGCAGGACTGGCCTTGGGTCCCTCAATTCGACCATCTCATGAACGTACCGGAGGGTGCGCCGCTGGTTTGGGCACCCCTGTACGACTTTCTGCTGGCCACGATTGCGAAGGTCCTGCCCGGCGGACCCGAATCGGCCGTCGAGGTGGCCGGTGCCGTCCTGCCTCCAGTTCTCGGTGTTCTTCAGGTTCTCGTCCTCGCAAAGCTGCTCAGGCGACTCGCCGGACCCCGGACGGCCCTCGTCGGTGCTCTTCTGGCCGCCTTCCGTCCCGGCGTGGTGCGCTTCACACTTCTCGGTGCCTCTGACCACGATCCGCTGATCGAGCTTGCCACGCTCGGCGTGCTGGCAGGGATGGCGGGGTGCTTGCCGCGGAAGGACGCAGATCCCTTACCCATTGGGCGGTGTTCCATCGAAGTCGCCGCCTGGCTCGGCGCTCTCGTGCTGACCTGGCCGGGAGCCCTCATTCATATCGGACTCTTCATCGTGGTCGGGGTCGCTTCCGTTGGCGCCGCCGGACGGCGCTCCGAGTCCTCCTTCCGTCTCGGGGCGTGCCTGACCTTCGGAGGGCTGGGCGCCGCCTTCATCAGCCTGCCGTTCGTGCTGCGGAGCATCTGGACAGCCTCGAAGGTAGCCTCCTACGAAGGCCTTTCCTGGCTGCAGCTCGCAGCGCTGTTGGCACTGTCTCTGGCCGGCAGCCTTCTTGCGCTCGGCTCCGGCCACCTGCAGGGAGATCGATGGAAGATCCTGGCTCCGACGTGCATCAGCACAGTGGCCCTCATGCTGCTGCTGCCTACCTGCCTGCCGGCTCTCCTGGCAGGCATGTCGTTTCTCGGCCGCTCCGAACCCTGGCTCCAGTCCATCGCAGAGTCTCGGCCCCTACTCTCCCTGCTGGGTGAGCCCGATCTGAGACCTCTTCTGGTGCGACTGTCGCTGATTCCGTTGCTTCTGCCGATCCTCGGCATCTGGCTCCTGAAACAGGGCACAGAGCGGATCGCAACCGCTTTTCTCCTCGCCTGGGCTGTCTTCACACTTCTGTTCGCCCTGTTTCAGGCTCGCTACAGCCATGGTGCGGCGTTCGCGATGGCCGCTGTGGCCGCCTTTGCCATGGATCGCTGGTCGGCTCAGACCTCCTCAGATTGGCTTCGGCGGCGGGTCCGCCTCCTCGTAGCCCTTACCTTCGTGCCCTGCCTAGCGGCCTATCTTCCGGTACCAGGCTTTGCCGGACTTCGACTCTTCGGTCGGCCGGCCCCGGTCGTGGCATCCGGAATGAACAGCGTGTGCTTGTTCCTTCGCTCGGCTGCCCCACCGCCCAATTCCTGGAAGCATCCTGAGAGACCTGCAGAGGAATCGGTCCTGGCGCCTTGGAGCGCTGGTCACTGGATCGAGTGGATCGGCCAGAAGGCGACTATCGCCAGTCCGTTCGGGTCCCATGGTCAGCCCAGCTTTCACGATGCCGTCGGCTTCTACTTCCTGGAGGACGACGCGGAGATCGCGGCTCTACTGGATCGCCGGAGGGTACGCTGGGTGGTTGTCGAGAGCGATCTTCTGAAGCTCGAGCATGCCGCTCGAATGGCAGCCATCGATCCCGAGATCTTCCTCGCCCCTGCAACGGCAGACGGCAGACAACCGGTTCGGCTCGACCGCCTCATGACGACCATCGGCGCACGGCTCGCCTTCGCCGGCGATCCATACGGACCCGCAACTACCGCGGCACCAGCTTCGCCTCCCGGCTTCCACGAGGTCTACAGGACTCCCCAGCTACGCCAGGGGCCGTTCGGGCCCGTACCCTTCATCCGGGTCTATGAGATCAACCGCCAGGACCTGCCCAGTGGCGGTCGCAGACCTGTGTCCTGATCGACAGGCACCTGTTCCCGGACCACGGAATCGACTATCC
>JARFQS010000035.1 GCA_029287645.1 Thermoanaerobaculia bacterium
CCCCGGTACCGCGTATTCTGAAAGCGAATCCCCCTTCCGGAGCCACTTCGCACGGTCAGCCACCGCCCCGGCGAGTGATAGACCTTCTTGCCCAGCGTCATCCGCAGCTCGGCCGAGTCCAGCTCGGCCTGTTCGCTGACAATCCAGGCTCCATCCAGTCCGGCCGCCACCAATCTCCGCTGCCCGGCCTCCGCCTCTACCCGGGTCGGAAACTCTCCGACGCGAACACGATAGAGATCGATGCCGGCATCGAAGACCACGTCGGACGGCATGCCGAATCGACTGCCGAGCTGGGCCGCCAGACCCTGGGCCTGGGACTCGTCCTTGAGCGCCGCCGCCTGTAGCCGGAATACGGCAGGAGTCTTGACCTCCACGCCTGGCTCGATCCGCAGGGAGCTGACCTGGGCCACGACCCGGCCATTCGACTCGGCGATCAGGTCCCCGTCACAGCAAGGCAGGACCAGCTCCTCGAGATCGGTGGCCAGACCGACCCTGAGGTGGCTCGGTACAGAGAATCGCAGTCTCTGTTGGACGGCCGGCACCGAGGGTGCTGGATAGCTGCGACCGGCGGCAGATACCTGACCATCCGCCGCCAGCAGGTCTCCCGGACCGGAAGGGCTGACAGCGATCCACAACGCTGCGAGAAGAACGAGCGCCAACAGAGCTGTCCGGAGTTGCGGCCGAAAGGAGCTCAAGCCGGAGGCTCCAGTGCTGCCTCGCTCCGCACGAGACTCACGAGAGACGCGGAGAAACCGACGGTCACGAGGCTACCCAGGATCATTTCGAGACCGCTGAGGCCGAGTTGGAAGGCCGCCCCCATCCACTGACTGGAGCCCGCCTCGGGTAGGAGCAGGTTCGAGGCCAGCGACAGGATCGATATGCCAATCCCGATCACCAGCACCAGCAGAAGCACTCCGACAAACATGAGTGTGACCGCACCCAATCTTCGGCCAACCAACCCCAGTGATCTACGGGTGGCCGTGCCGACACTCGAGTCCTCCCGGGCCAGATCTACCTGCGCCAGGTTCGCCCACAAGAACAACAGGACCAAACCGAAGCCGAGCGGGATGGAGGCGCCGCAGCCGATACCGAAGGCGGCTGTCATTCCCCACATCTCGCCACCCAGCGCCGTCAAGCCGATCACGATCGTCACCACGAGCATCCAAAGCAGTCCGAGAACGGCGAACAGGTTGAGCAACCAGAAGTACCTCCACAGATACTGCCCACCCCATCCCCGCAGATCCCGCCCACTGAAAGTGCGGAACCACTGCCATCCGCGCAGTCTTCCTGCGGGAGCCTGTCGGTCGCCGGTCATCAGAATTCCGATAATTCCACCTTGAAAGAAACAGTAAACTAGAAACGCCGCCAGCCATATGGCAAACGACACTAGGAGCGAGGCGCCCAACAGTAGCCAGGCATCCGAGCCTCGGCTCATCAACTCCCCCGCCTGGGAGAGCAGCTCTGACCAATCGACCTGGGTTGCGTCCACCCAGTCGAAGGACGCGAATCCCACAACCGCGAGAGGCGGCACGAAGCCCACCACCACCAGAACTGCCGTCAAGAAACCCTGGAACCAGGAGACGAGGATCAGCTCCCAGTTGGCACGGAGATTGGTGATACCGCGTCGAATGCAGCTGACAGCCGAGAGTGTCATTGCCGAGATCGCAGCGAGTTTCAGAATCGGTGCTTCTGCATCTGCACTTCCCGCCGGAAGTCCTCGGCCTCGATCGCCACCGGTCGAGCCATTTCGTAGAGCCTGCTCAACAAGTTGGGAGAAATGCGGGAAGACAGCAGCTGGAAGCTGGAGCTCGACGGGGCGCGGTCGAGATTCTCGTGGTCGGCCGCAGGACCCGAGTCGAGTCGATAGTTGGTGGTAAACAGGGTCGGCAGCCGCTGGGTGTACCGGCTGTTCATGATCAGGTAGAGGATCTCGTTGACCCAGGGAGTCGGCTTCTGAGCGCCCAACTCGTCGAGGACCAGGACCTCGGCCTTGACGACCGGGTCGAGGACGTCCCTTTTCGACTCCGGTGATCCAGGGTCGAAGGTCGATTGGATCTGATGAATGAGAGCCGTGAAGTCGACGAAAAGTCCGCGCACCCGGTAGCGCTCAATCAGGGATTTGAGAACCGCGACTGCGAGATGGGTTTTGCCCACTCCGGGCGAGCCGATGTACAGCAGGCCCGATTCAGTAAAACCGCCTTCAGGCTTGAGGAACCCCTCGACGTAGTGCTCGCTGATCGACTTGGCCTGCAGAAGCTGATCTTTGTCTGCCGGGCTGGGAGCGTTGATGTCGAAGTTCTTGAAAGAGCAGTTTCGATACCGTGCCGGGATCCCAGATCCCTCCAGAAGGCGAGGCGCCAGGTTCTCGAACCGGCACTCACAGCGGCGGGCGGTGCCCGCCCCGCTGTCCTGGACGATGACCCATCCCCGGCCTCCGCACTCGGGACACTCCTGGCTCTGATCAGCCTCCGACGGCATTCAGGAATCGTAGCATGGGGCCGGTGGGAGAGAGGTCTCTCAACGACGGCGGGATCTGGACTTCTGGGTCGACCGTGAGCCGCGACGACGCGGCTCCTGTTCCTTCGAAGTCGACGCATCTTCTGGGCTCGATCGGGTCAAGGGACCTCGACCCACCCGCACCAACGCATAGCGCCGGTCGACCCCCGTTCGCCGATCCAGGATTTCCTGTTTGACGAAGCCCAGCAGTCGATCGACCTCGATCTGCATGCTCTCCATCTGCTCGCGCATGTTGAGGATCACCTCGACGCCGGCCAGGTTCACCCCCAGATCCCGCGTCAGGGTGAGGATGGTCTCGAGGCGCTTCAGGGTCTCATCATCGTAGAGGCGAGTGTTGCCCTTGCTCCGTTGGGGAGCAATCAAGCCTTCCCGTTCGTACAGGCGCAACGTCTGTGGATGGATCTCGAAGCGCTCCGCCACAGCGCTGATCATCAGGTACTTTCGCTGTTTGTTCCTTCGCGGCATGGTTCGATCTCCCAGGGGCACCCTGGCCCCATCGCCGTTGGCCTCAGGGGCTCGGACCGGCGATGGGGCTCGGATTCATGGACTCTTCAGGTTCGCTCAGTTGGACTCGTCGACATCGACGAATTCGGCATCGATGACTTCCGAATCGTCGGCTCCAGAGGTCGGCGGAGCTTCTTGCGTGCCGCCCTCGGCTCCCGGCTGAGAGTCCTTGTACATGGCCTCGGCCAGTTTGTGCGAGGCCTCGGTCAGATCGTTGACGGCCTTCTCGAGCGTGGCCAGATCGTCGGATTCGAGAGCCTGCTTCGCCTCTTCCAGTGACCGGCTCAGGTTGGCCTGATCCTCGGAGCTCAACTTGTCCTTGTGCTCCTCGAGCGTCTTTTCGGTCGAGTAGATCAACTGGTCGAGCCGATTCCGTGATTCCACCTTCTGGCGACGGCCCTTGTCCTCTTCGGCATTGGCTTCCGAGTCCTTGACCATGCGCTGGATCTCGTCCTCACCCAGACCTCCCGAACCGCTGATGGTGATCTTCTGCTCCTTGCCGGTCCCCAGGTCCTTGGCCGACACATTGAGAATGCCGTTGGCGTCGATGTCGAAGATCACGTCGATCTGGGGCACACCTCTTGGAGCAGGCGGAATGCCCACCAGGTGGAACCTACCCAGGGTCCGATTGTCCTTCGCCATCTCGCGCTCGCCCTGCAGGACATGCACCTCGACGGAGGTCTGGCTGTCCGCCGCGGTCGAGAAGACCTCGTTCTTCCGCGTTGGAATCGTCGTGTTGCGGTCGATCAATTTGGTGAAGACACCGCCCAGAGTCTCGATGCCCAGGGACAACGGGGTGACATCCAGCAGCAGGACGTCTGTAACGTCACCGCGCAGCAC
>JARFQS010000051.1 GCA_029287645.1 Thermoanaerobaculia bacterium
GCTTCCCGGACCCCGCTCGACGGTGCCGTGCTTCGAAGCCCCGGCCGGTGGAGAGGTCGCCGTCCACGGGCGCAAGCTCATCGGGTCCGCAATGCGCGCCCACTCCAGAGCGATCCTCCAGCACGGCGCCATCGTTCTCGACTGGGACGGCCGCCTCCAGGCAGGGTCGATGCATCTCGCCGACGACACATCGCTCCGTCCTCAGATCACGACTCTTCGTGAAGAGCTTGGCCGGGCGCCGACACGCACCGAAGTCGAGCAGAAACTCCTGGAGGCGATTTCAACGAATTTCGGCGTTGGATTCGAACCCGCTCGGCCAAGCGGCGCAGAGCGTGCCCGCGAGCAGGAGCTCATCGCCTCATTCTCTATCAACCGATGAATCAACGTCACTCCCCTTGATCCTCGGCTTGATCAACGGCAGCAACGCGAGGGCGGGCAAGGCGAGGACAGTCGTCAGGCTAAAGAAAACTGCGTAGCCGAAGCTTTCGACACCGATTCCCGTGAAGGCGCCAGCCACGTCACGAGTCAATGCAAACATTGCCGACAGAATGGCGTACTGAGTGGCTGCGTGCTCCTTGTCGCACAAATTCATGAGAAAGGAGAGAAAGGCCGCGGTACCCAGCCCCTGGGTGAATGACTCAATAATTGATGCTACGTAGATGCTAGCGCGTGGGAGATCGATCGCCGCCACGGCGACGTAGCCGAGATTCGAGACGAGCTGGGCTAACCCCAGCCACAACAGCGCCCGGAATATTCCGAAACGGTTGGTCAACCACCCGCCTGCGAGTGCACCGAGAATCGTCAGCACAGTCCCCAGACTGACCGAGATGAGGCCGATTTCCTTCAGAGAGTAACCCTCGTCGACCCAGAAGGGCTTGACCATTCTTCCAAGGGTCGAGTCACCGACCTTGAAGAGAAGTATGAAGGCCAAAACGGGAACCATCTCCCAACGGAGGAGCCATCGAAGAACCGGAGCCAGCGGATGCCGCCGCTCGGAGGCTTCCAGCGGAACCCGCGGGCTCAGCCATGCCGCACCGGCCAACAAGAAGAACACGACGGCAAGCGCGACCCACAGGCTGTTCCAGCTCGTGAAGTCCGCAAGCAAGATGAAGCCGCCACCACCGACCATGAGGGCCACCCGTGCCGCCGAGACCCTGGCTCCGTTGATGCTGCCAATGGTCTTGGGGGACGATACGTCCACCGCGTAGGCATCGATGGCGATGTCCTGGGTGGCCGAAGCGGTCGTGAAGAGGAGCAGCGTTGACCACATCAGGAAAGATGGCTGCGATGCATCCTGGGGCAGAATCGCGAGGGTGGTTGCGCCGAGTACGAAAAGGCATGCCGTCACCCAGTGTTGGCGATTGCCGTAGCGATCGACCAACGGCGCCCACAGGAGCTTCCAGGTCCAGGGGAGAGAAAGCAGGCTCATGAGCCCGATCTCGCGCAAAGAAACCCCGTGCACCCTGAAAAAGACCGGCCACACATCGTAGGCGATCCCGAAGGGCAGACCTTCAGCGAAATAGAGGACTGCGATCCAGAAGAGGACTTTTCGCTTCGTCACCAGGACATCTTACAGAGGCCGGCCAGCAGCGTAAGTGTTGAGTTTTCAGTTATGAGTTTTGAGTTCCCCTTCACCCCTCCATCAGAACTGAAGCTCCTTTGGGGGCAACTCGAAACTGAAAACTAAGAACTCAAAACTGTCGAGGACACTATCCCTCGATTGGAATCGTCGCAACGTCCTTGCGGCGCAAAACGATTGCCATGCTGATCCCGATCATGATCAGGATCGTGCCGATCCAGACCAGCGAGATCAGAGGCTTGGTCGAAACGTCGAGCACGATGCTCGACGGTGTGGCGCCTTCAGGTTCCATGGCCGGATCGTAGACCTGCAGCTGAACAGTCCCACCCTCGGCGTCGATCCGCCCCGGGCTGAGGGAAATACCGCCCGTGCCCGGTACGATGGCCGGCGTCACCACAGGGTCCCCTCCCATTCCACCGCGATAGGTCGGAACGACCTCGATCGTCTGCCCGTCGACCTCTACGTTGAAGATGACGCCGAAGTTGATCTTGCCGGCATCCGGATCGAAGTCCGACATATCGAAATCGTCGAAGGCAATGCTGAGTCCCTTGTAGTCGAGCGTTTCGCCCTTGGCAAGCACGACCGTGCGACCGATACCACCGCCGAGACCGAGGATCTCGACCCGCACAACACCCTGGTCGACGCTCATTCCCGTAGCGCGGAGCCTGGCTCCGGCCACTCCCGGGATGTCCACCGCAACCGCCTGCACACCCCCATCGGTCGAAACCATCGAAGGTTCGAGGACGACAGTCTCCGTGTCAGGACGCTCGAGCCCAACCACGACCCCTACCGTGAGGGCGCCGGGCACCGCATTCTGACGCGACATATCGAAGCCGCGGAAGGTCAGGGTCCAGTCCCGGAAGGACGTTGGCTGGTCCTTGGCCAACACCAACCGACCGGAGACCGGAGCGTCCTGGCCGGGTTCGAACTCGACCGGTGCGACGTAAAGGTCCTTGGTGAAGAATGCTTTGATGTCGGGATTGGCGATCAATTGGTTGGTTTTTTGATTGACCCACATTCGCGGCTTGAGCACGAAGTTCTTGCCCCTGGGAGAGGTCACCTCCACCACCATGGCATCGCGCGCCTGCGGGGTGGGCTTTTCGACGCCCCGGAAGGTCAAGGTATAGCCGAGCACCTCGGTCGGGTTGCCCTCAGCCAGCCGCACCTTGTGCTGCCGATCGAACCACCCCGTGGTCAGGAAAGCGAGTAGCATCAGACCGAGGCCGATGTGAGCAACCGGCCCACCGGCCATCCGCCAGCGGCCGCTTTTTCCGAAATCAATCGTCGCCCAGAGATTGGCCACGATGTTGAAGAGCGCGGCGGCGACGTAGACGGTCGCCGGCAAGCCCCGCAGACCGAAGGCCATCCCTGCAGCGACCAACACTGCCGTGATCGCGAGCGTCATCATGAAGATCCGCATCGCTCCCTTGCGCGCTCGGCTCCAACCCAGGAATGGTGTCCCGCCAAGGAAGAGGGCGAAGACCACAGCCAGCCAGAAGCCCATGCGGTTATAAAAATCAGGGCCCACCTGCGCCGGCGCGCCCCACAGCCTCGAAATCAGAGGCGCAGAGGTGCCGAAGAGCACGACCAGGCCGATCAGGATCGTCAGGAGGATGCCAACCACGAAGAAAATCGTGCGCGACATGAAAGGCTCCTCACCGACCTCCGCCGGGATCTCACGCCACCGGTAGATCAGCAGGCCGATCGACATCAAGAGGAAGAAGCCCATATTGAAGACCAACATCCCGGTGATGCCGAGATCGACAAAGGAATGGACCGAGAAGTCCGCCAGAACCCCAGAACGCGTGAGGAAGGTTGCATAGACGACGAGCAGGAAGGAAAAGATCGCAAGTACCAAATTGAGCCGCCGGAAACGACCGCGGCCGCGCTGGAGCAACATGCCATGGGTCAGGGCAAGGGTTGCCAGCCATGGGACCAGAGACGCGTTCTCGACCGGGTCCCAGCCCCAATAACCGCCCCAACCGAGAGTCTCATACGCCCAGTAACCGCCAAGCATGATGGCCGTGCCGAGGGACCCGAGGGAAAGCAGCACCCAGGGCATCGAGACCTTGGTCCACTCGTCGTATCGCTGCATCCACAAAGCGGCGATTGCAAAAGCAAACGGGATTCCCAGCGAAGCATAGCCGATGAACATGATTGGCGGATGAATTACCATCCATGGGTTTTGGAGCAGTGGATTCAGACCCTGCCCGTCCATCGGTGTCATTGCCGCTGTCAAACCCTGGTGGAAGCGAAAGGGATCCTGCTTGACGAGGAGGAGGATCAGCGACAGCAAGGTCAGGTTGTAGACCACCATCACTCGCGGCTCGTACGAGCGTGCAAAGCGCATCAATGGCAGCCCGAGCAGAACCCCCCAGAAG
>JARFQS010000058.1 GCA_029287645.1 Thermoanaerobaculia bacterium
CGCGGCGGTTCCAGAGCCGATCGTCCAGACGGTGGACCTCGGGTCGCTTGAATCGATGAGCCTGCCACTGCCACTGGATACCTCGCAAGGCTTGGACGAATCCTGCGTCGACCTACTGCTCGATTTTCTGGTGGACAAGGATGCGCTGGCAGTCGGTCCGGGGTTGGGTTTGGCAGTTTCGACAGTCGAGGTGGTGAAGCGACTCGTGTCAGGTGTCGCCTTGCCGGTCGTCCTGGACGCAGATGGCTTGAACGCCTTCGCTGGAGATCTCGAGAGCTTGGCTGCTCGGACGGCAGGGACTGTCTTGACGCCCCACCCGGGAGAGCTGGCTCGGCTTCTGGGAACCGAGACTCGCCAGGTACAGGATCAGAGGGTCGAGAGTGCGAGGGAGGCGGCCGAGAGGAGTGGCGCGGTGGTGGTGCTGAAAGGACATCGATCCCTCATTGCCTCGCCCTCGGGTGAAGTCTTCGTGAACCCGACGGGCAATGCCGGGATGGCCAGTGGCGGGATGGGAGATGTCTTGACCGGAGTCGTTGCCGGGTTGGTTGCGCAGAGCTACGAGCCTCTCGTGGCCGCACTTCTGGGGACCTTCATTCATGGCCTGGCCGGAGATATCGCCGTGAGACAGGGTCGAGGCCTGATAGCACTCGCCGCTTCCGATCTGCTCGAGACCCTGGCCGACGCCTTTGCGGAGCTGAGTGACGAATGAGGCGTTGGAGAACGTCCAGCGAAGAGGAAACCCGGAGGCTGGGCGAGATGCTGGGAGGTGAGCTGGCCCCGGATGGGATTCTTCTGCTTTCGGGTCAGCTGGGGGCGGGCAAGACGGTTCTGGCGCAGGGCGTGGCCAGGGCCCTGGGAGTGCCCGCAAATCAAGTCCAGTCGCCGAGCTTCATACTGGTGAGAGAGCACCAAGGGACCGTTGGCCGCTTCATCCACATCGACCTGTATCGTCTCGAGCCTGGCGAGACGGAGTCTCTCGGCTTGGACGAAGTTCTGGCAGGTGAGGGTGTGAAGGTGATCGAGTGGGCAGAGCGGCTGCCTCACCCTCCAGCCTCAGCCCTGGGGTTGGAGATGCGAGTGGGTGGAGAAGGAGCTGATCGCGAGATCCTGGAAATCGGGCTCGACAGACAAGACAATAACGTTGAAGGCTCTGCCCGACCTGGGGCGAAGAGCCAGGAGGAGCAGAGATGACGATCGAGAAAGTCGGAGTTCTGGGCTGCGGGTTGATGGGTGCGGGAATCGCAGAGGTGTGCGCCAAGGCGGGGTTCTCGACGGTGGTCCGGGAAGTGGATGAGGGGCTCCTGGAAAAGGGGATGCAGCGAATCGAACGGTCTTTGAGCAAGGCGGTCGACAAGGGAAAGCTCGAAGCCGTTCAGCGAGACGAAACAATGTCGAGAATCTCTGGAACCACCGAGCTCGAATCGCTGGCGGATCGTGACCTCGTGGTCGAGGCCATCGTCGAGAGTTTGCAGGCGAAGGTCGAGACCTTTGCCGCGCTCGACCGAATCGTCCAAGACGGGGCGATCTTCGCCAGTAACACCTCTTCCCTGACGATTACCCAGATTGCGATGGCCACGCAGCGTACCGATCGCTTCGTGGGCCTGCACTTCTTCAATCCGGTACCGGTGATGAAGCTTGTCGAAGTCGTGCGAACTCTCATGACGAGTGACGAGACGATGCAGCAATGCCTCGACTTCGTGGCGTCTCTGGGCAAAGAAGGAGTCTCTTGCAGGGATAATTCGGGCTTCATCGTGAATCGGCTGCTGGTACCGTACCTGCTCGATGCCATAAGAGCCGTCGAAGAGGGAGTGGGATCGATCGAAGACATCGACAAGGCCATGCAGCTGGGATGTGGGTATCCCATGGGTCCGCTCACCCTGCTGGACTTCGTCGGGCTGGATACCACCTATTACATCGCCAACATCATGTTCGAGGAGTACAGAGAGAAGCGATTCGCTCCGCCGCCCCTCCTCAAACAGATGGTCCAGGCGGGCAGAAGTGGTCGCAAGAGCGGCCGAGGCTTCTACGACTACGGGGAATGATGAGTCTGAACGGGACTGGTGTGGTGCGGTTTGGGGAGGTGCCGAGTCTTGCTAGACTTGGAGCGTGACGGGAAGTGCTCCAGTCGTTCGCAAGAGTTGGCGAGGAGGCGAGAGCCATAGCTGAGTCGGCTGGTGAGCCCGGTCATTCCTCGGTGCGGCGTCGGCCGCAACTGGATCTCCATAGTCGATCTGGGGCCGTGATTCGGCCGTTTTGTGGGCCCGAGCTCGTGGCTCGGCCAACGAGGCTCGTATCGAAGGCGGTACGCGGAACCAGCGAAGGGACTCAGCTCGGCCTATTCCGATGACGACAGTGACTATCGCAGAAGACCGGCTCGAGGACCTGTTCGGCACTCGGGACGAGAACATCAAGCGCATCGAGCGGGCATTCGGCGTCACGGTCTCAGCGCGGGGTGGCCAGATTCGCGTCGACGGGGACGATGAGCCTTCCCGGTTGGCAGGATCTCTCGTCGAACAGCTCTCCCAACTCCTGGAGTCCGGCTATCCCCTGCAACCGACGGATGTGGAGACGGCGATCCGCGTTCTACAGGAAGCGCCGAGCACTTCTTTGGTGGACTTCTTCCTGGGCGATGGAGTGCTTGGGACAGTCCGTAGACTGATCCGACCTCGGAGCTTGAGCCAGCAGATCTACCTTCAGGCGATGTCCGACTTCGACCTCGTAATCAGCATCGGACCGGCGGGAACGGGGAAGACCTACCTGGCCGTAGCCATGGCCGCTGCCGCACTCAAAGAGCGCCTGGTGCGCAGGATCATCCTGGCCCGGCCTGCGGTCGAGGCAGGGGAAAGGCTGGGCTTCCTGCCCGGCGACCTCGTGGAGAAGGTGAATCCCTATCTGCGACCGCTCTACGATGCGCTGTACGACATCCTGGGCTTCGACAAGGTCGGCAGGCTCATGGAGCGGGGGACGATCGAGGTGGCGCCCATCGCCTTCATGCGGGGTCGGACGCTGAACGACAGTTTCGTCATCCTGGATGAGGCGCAGAACACGACGACCGAGCAGATGAAGATGTTCCTGACCCGCATCGGCTTCAACTCGAAGGCGGTCATCAACGGTGATATCACCCAGATCGATCTGCCGGCCGGTAGAACGTCGGGTCTCATTCAGGCGAGGGAGATCCTCGAATCGGTGAAAGGGATCAAGTTCATCGGATTCACGGAGAAGGATGTGGTCCGACATCGACTCGTACAGAAGATCGTTCGAGCCTACGACCAGTACGATCAGCAGCAGGCGTCTTCGACAACCGATCAGGGTGCCCGAGGTGAGTAGGAAGTTGGAGCTCGTGTTCCAGCATGCGGAGAGATTTCGTGAGAGCCGGGCTCCCCACCTTCGTAGATGGCTGAGCGAGCTCGTGCGGGAGATCGCTCCGAAGGCCGACAGCTTTGCGGTGAGCTTTGTCGACGATTCGGAGATGCGGGAGCTGAATCGATCGTTTCGGGGTCTTGATGCTTCGACGGATGTCTTGAGCTTCCCGGGAGAGACCACACTGGAGGGCTGGCACCTCGGCGACGTTGCAGTGTCCGTGGAAACCGCGAGGCGGCAGGCGGAGCCTGCAAGGAGGTCGTCCTATCGGGAGGTCCAGACGCTCCTCCTGCATGGAGCGCTGCACTGTCTGGGCTACGACCACGAGAACGATACGGGCGAGATGAGCCAGTTGGAATCGCGTTTGCGGCGAGACTGGATTCCCGATGGAAGTTAGCACGCTGATGACTGCCAGCATCCTGGCAGCGGCCCTGACGATCTTCGCGGTGCTCGTGCAGGTGCTCGCCGCACTTCTCGATCGTAGTGGCCCGATCCGACTGCGGTATTGGGCCGAGGAAGCCAGCGGACGGCTGCTCGCCCTTTTCGAGGAGCCTCTCAAGTTCGAGGTATTCCGATACTTGCTCAGTTGGCTTGCGAGGCTGGCTACGGTAGCTCTCTTCCTCGTCCTCTTGTCCCTGACCCGAAGCCTCTGGTCGCCACCCTGGCTGGCCGCGATGGTCACCGTGGGTTTGATCCTCGCTGCCACCGAGCTGGTTATCCGCTCCCTGGTCGGGCGAGATCCCGAGCGAGCCTTGCGCCGCTTCACTGGCATCTACCGCTTCGCGGTCTTTCTGCTGATGCCGTTCATCACGGCCCTGGCACCGCTGATGCCGGCAGCGGTCGTCGAGCGGCGGGAGGACGAAGGGGAGGTAACGGAGGACGAGATCGAGGCGTTCCTGGATGTCGGTACCCGTGAAGGGATACTCGAGCCTGGAGAGGACGACCTGATCCAGCGTGTCATCGATTTCGGTGACACAGTCGTCAGGAGCGTGGTGACGCCTCGAATCGACATGGTTTGTGCACCCGTCAGCTCCAGTCTGGAGTCGCTGACCGAGCTCTTCCTCTCATCGAAACACTCCAGAATCCCGGTCTATCAGGAGTCCGTCGACCATATTGTCGGTATTCTGCACATCCGCGATCTGCTGCGAGGTCTGAGGGACGAATCGGCGCCGAGCTCTGCGGAACTGATGATGCAGCCCTACTTCGTGCCGGAGACCAAACCGCTCAACGAGTTACTCAGCGAGTTCCAGGCCCTGCATCTGCAAATGGCGATCGTCGTAGACGAGTATGGCGGTACTTCGGGGATGGTGACGGTTGAAGACCTGCTGGAAGAGATCGTCGGGGAGATCGAGGACGAGCACGACGAAGCTGCACCGGTGAATGAGCGGCTGGATGACGGATGCTGGCGGCTGGACGGACGCGTACCCGTCGAGATTCTCGACGAGCTCTTCGATGTCGAGCTCGAGGAGGAGGCCTACGAGACTGTAGGTGGTCTGATCTTCGGCTCTCTCGGCTACGTCCCTCAGCCAGGCGAGAGTCTGGAGATTGGCGGGATTCGCTTTCAGATCGAGAGCATCGAGAAGCGCCGCATCCGTTCCGTTTCGGTACGCCGGGTGGAGACCGGTGATGACGAGGAGGCCGAATGAGTGACACCGATCTCTCCGTTCACACAGGAGAGCAGCGGAAGAGTGTGGCAGGATCGGTCGCCC
>JARFQS010000096.1 GCA_029287645.1 Thermoanaerobaculia bacterium
GGCCCAGGCGATCCAGGACACCTTCGCCGGGCGTGTGGATTTCGCAAGCAACACGGTCGGTTTCGACAACTTCTCATTGACAGCCGATGAGGCCGGGGCGATTCAGCGGGTCCAGATCCTGGCCTGCGGCACTTCGTGGCACTCGGGTCTGGTCGGCAAGTTCATGATCGAGGAGTTGGCGCGAATTCCGGTCGAGGTGGACTACGGGTCCGAGTACCGGTATCGGGATCCGGTAGTCGGGGAAGGGATGCTGGCGCTCGGCATCTCCCAATCGGGCGAGACAGCCGATACTCTGTCAGCCATGGAGGCCGCCAGCGACCGGGGCGCCAAGCTCCTGGCGATCTGCAATGTGCCCGGCAGCCAGGCCACGCGGATCAGTGGAGGTGTGATTTATACGCATGCCGGTCCCGAGATCGGGGTCGCTTCGACCAAGGCCTTCACGACGCAACTGACGGCTCTCTACCTTCTGGCCCTCTACCTTCGGCAACAGCGGGGGTTGGCGATCGAGCCTGAAATGCTCACGGATCTCGCCAAGCTTCCTCACGCGATTGCCGAGATCATGGAGTCGGAAGGAGAGCTCGAGGAGATGGCGCGCCACTACTCACGCCTCGAGGACTTCCTCTACCTCGGACGTGGAATCAACTACCCGATCGCGCTCGAAGGAGCTCTGAAGCTCAAAGAGATCTCCTATAGCCACGCCGAAGGGTACCCAGCCGGGGAGATGAAGCACGGTCCGATCGCCCTGATCGACGAGGATTTTCCGGTCGTGGCGATCGCCACGGGCAGTCGGGTGTTTGAGAAGGTCTGCAGCAACATGCAGGAGGTCAAGGCGCGCGACGGCATAGTGATCGCAGTTACGGATCGATCACCCGACGGGCTGGCCGGGATCGCCGACGAGGTTATCCAGGTGCCTTCTTCCTCAGACCTGTTGCAGCCCCTGATCAACGTCGTACCCCTGCAGCTGTTCGCATACTTCGTTGCCGTTCGCCGGGGAGCCGACGTCGATCAGCCGCGCAACCTGGCCAAGAGCGTGACGGTCGAATAGAGAGTCCCGCAGGACCGTCACCGATGCCGACGAACCCCGCTCTCGATCTCGAGCGCGATCTGAACCCAGAGCAAGCGGCCGCTGTCACTCACGGTGACGGCCCCCAATTGGTGTTGGCGGGGGCTGGCTCCGGCAAGACCCGCGTCATCACGTATCGGGTCGCCTGGCTGGTCCAGGAGTGCAATGTCGATCCCTCGTCGATCGTGGCGATGACATTCACGAACAAGGCCGCAGGGGAGATGCGAGAGCGAGTGGAGAACCTCCTCGGCCTACAACCCCTTCCGACGTTCGTCGGTACCTTTCATCGCTTTGCTCTCGGCCTGCTGCGGCGTCACGGAAAACACGTCGGTGTCGACCCGAGCTTCGCAATCTTCGACAGCTCGGACCAGTTGTCGCTGGTAAAGAAGGCGCTGGCGGAAGAGAACCTCTCGGAGTCCGCCTTTCCGCCACGCTCTATGCTGGGCACGATCAGCTCGGCCAAGAATCGATTGCTCGATCCGGAGACCTTCGCGGCGGCAGCGGACAATTTCTACGAGAAGCAGGCAGCCAAGGTCTACAGGCAATACCAACGTCTCCTGATCCAGTCTTCCGGGGTGGACTTCGACGACATGTTGCGTCTGGCCGTCAAGCTGCTGGTCACCGAGGAAGGGATCCGGGAACGTCTGCGCAGGCGAATTCGCTATCTTCTGGTCGACGAGTTCCAGGATACCAATCACGCTCAGATGCGCATGGTGCAGGAGATCGTCGCAGAAACGGGGAATCTGACGGCGGTGGGTGACGAGGATCAGGGCATCTATCGCTGGCGTGGTGCCGACCTCGACAACGTTCTGAATTTCGAACAGGCGTTCCCGGGCGCTGTAATTCGGGCGTTGGAGCAGAACTATCGTTCGACCCAGAACATCCTCGACGTCGCCGGCGATCTGGTGGAGCACAATCAGCGCCGAAGGGGCAAGAGGCTGTGGACCGAAGCGGGCGAAGGTAGCAAGGTCGAGCTCTACCGGGCGCGCGACGACCAGGACGAGGCGCGCTGGACCCTGAATACTCTCGAGTCCTTGCAGGGTCAAATACCCCTGCGGGAGATGGGAATCCTGGTGAGGACCAACGCTCAAACCCGGGCGTTCGAGGAAGAGCTGCTGAAGCGCCAGATTCCCTACGAGCTGGTGGGAGGGGTGCGATTCTACGAGCGGGCCGAGATCAAGGATGTCGTGGCGTATCTACGAGTCCTGCGGAATCCCAGGGACAATTTCTCACTGACCAGGATCCTGAACCGACCGGCACGTGGTATCGGCAAGGCGACACAGGAGATGCTGGTTCAGATGTCAGCGGAGCACGGAAACTCTCTGTGGGAGACACTCAAGCACGCCGAGCTGGGGAGTCTGCCTGCCCGAAGCTCGAAGGCGTTGGGTCGATTTCGGGATCTTCTCCACTCACTGCGCGAAGGCCTTGACGAGACGCCCCTGCCGGTCATCCTGGAACGCCTTCTGGATCAGACCGGTTACCTGGATCTCTACGACAAGGACGACCCGGAGCTGCGTGCCAAGCTCGAGAATCTCGAAGAGCTGGTGACGGCCGCTCAGGAGTTCACCGAAGAGACCGAGTGGAGCGACGAGGCGGACCTCCTCTCCGCCTTTCTGGACCACATCTCACTCGTCAGCGACATCGACGAGTGGCGTCGAGAGCAGGGCATCTCCCTCATGACGCTCCACAGCGCGAAGGGTCTGGAGTTCGAAGCGGTCTGTGTGGCCGGGCTCGAGGATGGCCTGCTGCCCCATTTCAACAGTGGGGGTACACAGGATGAGATCGAAGAAGAGCGGCGCCTACTGTACGTCGGTATGACGCGGGCCAAGCAACGCCTATTCCTGACCGGGTGCCGTCGTCGCCGCATCGCGGGCCGGTATCAGGATCAGCAGGAGTCGCCCTTTCTCCTGGAGATTCCGGAGAAGGACCTGGTCATCAGCGAGAGCCCCGAGCTGTTCTACGATGGGCGCACTCGTGCGGCCTACGATTTCTTCGGACGTCGCGAACCGATGGAGATCGAGCCCGAGGTGGTGACAGGGGGCGCCTTGAGGCGCGGCCGTCGGGTCCGCCATCCGACCCTGGGAGAAGGCGTTCTCATGCAGCTCGAGGGGGAAGGGGACGACGCCAAGCTGACAGTCTTCTTCGACCGGTCTGGGAAGCGGAAGCTGGTCGCCAAGTACGCCAACCTGGAGTTTCTGTAGGGGTGGCCTTCAGCCGCCCTGCCCAACAGGAAAGTGATCGCCGCGCAGGATCGCGTAGAGGAAGTTGTCGACCCGCTCACCTTCGAGTACGAAGTAGCCCCTGAGCCTGCCCTCCTGCCGGAAGCCGACCTTTTCGAGAACGCGTTGAGAGGCCAGGTTGCGTGTGTCACAGCGAGCTTCGATTCTCTCGAGGGGAGAGTTGAGGAACAGGTCCGCCAAGAGGAGTTGGAGCGCTTGCACCATGATCCCACGCCTCTGGAAAGGCGTGGAGAGAGCGTACCCGAGCTCTGCCAGGCCATGTTCCCAGTTGGTGATGACCAGAGTCAGCCAGCCGGCCGGCTGCTCGTCGCAGCGCACGATCCACTGAAACTTGTCCCCCTGCCCATGGTAGAGGTCGCTGATCCTCTGGT
>JARFQS010000129.1 GCA_029287645.1 Thermoanaerobaculia bacterium
TTAGTTGGTGTTGGGTTGGGCTCTTCTTACTGTTGGCGGCCCTACCGGAATCATTACAGGAAATGTCCAATGGGGTTATTTCCACCCGGGCAGGGGCGTTGTTGCGCTCAGTCCCCCCCGTTGTGGGTCGGGGGGTGGCGATCGGAACGTGGTCTTACGTCTCTAGTACGGGCGCATCAAGGCCCCTGGAAGACCTGATGCTGGTTCAGGGGGTTGGCGAGAGGACGTTCGAGTTGATCCGCCCCCACATTACGCTGTCCGGGGAGACAACGTTGACCGAAAAGGTGAAACCTCCGAAGAAATCAGCCGGAGGCGATGGATGATGTTTCAGGGCAGGTGGCAGGGTAGATGGGTAGCGACCCTGCCACCTGCCGTTGCTCGCCGATTCTGGTCAACGGGTCGCGCTGTGCTTCGAGCCGGATCCCCGCGGTACCGGAAGGAGGCCCCAACCGAAGGATTCACCCTTATCGAATGGGTTCTCGCTCTCGCGATTCTGGGAGTCTTCGCATCCCTTACCTTCCCGGACCTATTTCGACTGACTCGCAGTCTGAGGGTGGACCTGGCCAGCCGAGAGCTGCAGTCTGTACTGAGACACGCACGATCCAGAGCCATCCGAGAGGGCGTCAAGGTGGGAGTGAAATTCCGAACCGATGGCAAGGGTAGGTACAGCTTCGCCCTGTATCGGGATGGAGACGGGGACGGAGTTCGGACGCGGGATATCGACTCGGGCGTTGACCCTCGACTGGAGCCGCCGCGGGAGCTGGTCCACCTGGGCCGTAGGATCCGTCTCGGGTTTCCAGCCGGGGCGGCGCCACGCGATCCCGGTGATCCGAGTCGGAGATTGACCCGCCTGGACGACCCCATCCGATTCAATCGCTCGGACATCGCCTCCTTCAACCATCTCGGCGCCTCGACCCCCGGCTCGCTCTACATTACGGACGGCTTGCACTTCCTCTCCGTGGTGCGCGTCTTCGGTCGTACTGGCAAGGTGAAGATCCTGCGCTACGACGTGGTCTCCGAGACGTGGAGCCAGGGCAGGTGAACCAACAGATTATCGTTGACGTGGCTCCGTTTCGTGGAGTAACGTCATCGGCGGTGAGCGCGATCGTAGTGGTAACCACGGCGGGTACTCAGGAGGAGGCCAACCTCCTTGCGGAAGAGCTCGTCGCGAGGCGGCACTCGTGCTGCGTCAACATCTTGCCGATTCAGCGATCGGTCTATCGATGGCAGGGCAAGATCTGCGACGACAGCGAGTACATGCTCATCATCAAGACCCTGGAGAGCGAGTACAAGGCGGTCGAGGGAGCCATCCAGGAGCTCCACAGCTACGACCTGCCCGAGATCCTGGCGTTCAACATCCACCGTGGAGAGGGTGGCTTCCTGACCTGGATCACAGCTTGCTTGAACAAGGGCGCCGAGAGCCTCGAAGACGAAGCCTAGGCCGCGGTGGATCCTAGACCTTGGCGAGCGCCGAATCGAGATCGGCGACGAGGTCTTCCAGGTCTTCCAGTCCAACCGAGACGCGCACCATCCCTTCGGTGATCCCCAACTCCTCCCGCTTGTCGGACGGCACGGAGGCGTGGGTCATGGAGGCGGGATGAGAGATGAGGGTCTCCACTCCACCCAGGCTTTCCGCCAAGCTCATGACCTCCAGGTTGTCCAGCAGGTTCTTGGCTGCTGCGTAGCTGCCCACATCGAAAGTGATGAGCGCTCCGTAGCCGCTGGCTTGTCGAGACTGGACCTCGTAGCCAGGATGGTTGGGTAGACCGGGGTAGAGAACCCGCTTCACGCTGGCGTGCCCGTTCAGGAACTCCGCGACAGACCTTCCACTGGATTCGTGCCGGTCCATTCGAACGGCTAGGGTCTTGAGACCGCGCATCACGAGAAAGCAATCGAAAGGCGAGAGAATGGCTCCGACCGACTTCTGAACGAAGGCGAACCACTCGGCGTCTTTGGCCCGAGAGGAGACGAGGATGCCACCGATCGAGTCGCTGTGCCCGTTGAGGAACTTCGTGGTGGAGTGAATGACGATATCGGCACCGAGCTCCAAAGGGCGCTGGAAGCGTGGCGAGAGGAAGGTGTTGTCTACAGCCAGAACAGCGCCGCGTTGATGAGCGATATCGGCCACGGCGGCAATGTCGGTGATCTCCATCATGGGGTTGGTCGGGGTCTCGACATAGACGAGGCGGGTCTCCTCGGTCATCGCCCTTTCGACGGCATCGAGATCCGTCGAATCGATCCAGGAGAATCGCAAGCCGTAACGCTCCAGAATCTGGCTGAAGAACCGATAGGTCCCACCATAGACGTTCTGTGAGCAAACGACATGATCGCCGGTTCGAGTCAGGGTCAGCAGAGTCGATATCGCTGCCATTCCCGAGGCGAAGGCGTGACCGGCGAGGCCGTTCTCGAGAGCTGCGACGTTTTCTTCCAACGCCTCTCTCGTCGGGTTCTGGACCCGCGCGTACTCGTAGCCCTTGTGTTGCCCCAATTCATCCTGGACATAGGTCGAGGTCTGGTAAATGGGCACCGTCACCGAGCCGGTGGTGGGATCGGGGGATTGGCCGGCATGAATGGCCCTTGTCGAGAAACCTGAGCTCTTGGGATCGCCTTTCACAGCAAACCTCCTCACGAAGGAATGTTCACGAAACCGGGACTCGCTGACAGCCTGGGGGTGTCGAGCGCTCTGCGGACGAAGTCTACCAGCGGTCTCAGTCGGTTCCAGGGTAATAACATAGACACCATGAGGAACTCTTCACAGACGTCGACGCCTTCCCGGTCCGGGGCCTTCTCTCCCATCTGCTGGCAGGACGATCATCTCCGCCTTCTCGACCAGACTCTCCTGCCCCGTGAAGAGGTTTGGCTGGAGTGCCGTTCACCGGAGGATGTCGCGCGAGCCATACGCCGTCTCTCTGTCCGGGGTGCACCGGCGATCGGCGTTGCAGCGGCCTACGGCCTGGTGCTCGGAGCCCTCTCTGTGCCGCCTGGAAAAGACCTCGATGTTCACTTGGACGAGGTTGTCGAGCTCCTCGGCTCCACACGCCCTACCGCGGTCAACCTGAGATGGGCTCTGGACAAGGGCAGAGAGATCTTCGAATCGAACCCGGACCTGGATGCGAAGGGTTTGGCAACAGCGCTCTTGAACTGGGCCGGTGAACTGCAGGCCGCCGACATCGCTGCAAACCGTCGCATCGGAGCCCACGGCGAGCCTCTGTTCCACAAGGGCGATCGCGTAATGACCCACTGCAATACCGGGTCCCTGGCGACCGCAGGATACGGCACGGCTCTTGGCGTGATTCGAGCCTCGTGGGAGGCCGACAAAGTGACGATGGTCTGGGTCGACGAGACCCGCCCCCTTCTTCAGGGTGCGCGGTTGACGACCTGGGAGTTGCAGCGCCTGGGTATTCCATTCCAATTGATCACAGACTCGGGCGCCGGCTCGCTGATGGCTCGAGGGCTAGTAGACCGCATCGTTGTCGGAGCAGATCGCATCGCCGCGAATGGCGATACGGCCAACAAGATTGGCACCTACCCCCTGGCGGTCCTTGCCCAACGGCATCAGATTCCTTTCTATGTGGCAGCACCCCTGTCGACGATAGACCAACACACACCGTCCGGTGCTGAAATCCCGATCGAAGAGCGCGAGCCCGAAGAGATCATGACGGTCTTCGGCACACGCATCGCTCCTGAGGAGGCTCGGGCAGCGAACTTCGCCTTCGATGTGACCCCAGCGGAGTTGATCACTGCAATCATCACCGATGCCGGCGTTCTCGTCCCGCCCTACACCGAGTCCATTGCTCGCACCCTCGGCACGGCGTACTCCTAGGCGGCCGACTCCTCCACCGCTGCCGAGCTGAGTCAGTGTTGTATGCGTGATGCTTGGCAGATTATAAGTGGAGCACAGAGAGCCCAATATGGACCCATGAGGGCGCTTGGTGGAGTTCTATTGGTTACAGAAGGGATCTTTGATGCCATTAGTGGAAAGGTGGCACAATTGGCCGAAGCGTCGGTATCGATTGCAGGTAGCGTTATTCAAGGAAGACGACACCCTGTCTTCGCCCAGTCCGGGTCTTTTGGGCGCCGTGTTCTTCAGTGGATCAGACCAGATTGGAACACCCAACAACCTCAGATTGTGTGGAGTCAAAAGTTAATAAAGCGGTCTCTATGAGTGCCATAGTGGACAAACTGAGCCGATCTTGTCCCCTAAGCCCCTCAGCTGTCAAGCCCCCCAGAGCCCCTCGAGACCGGAGTGAGGCGCAGCTCATCGCACGAAGAGAAAGACCACCTGTCAGAAATGAAGCACAGGTGGTCGCAGTTGGTGTGGTGGTGGAGGCGGTGGGAATCGAACCCACGTCCGAAGAACGCGTCGAGAAGACTTCTACGTGCGTAGCCTTCGTTCGAGAATCTCGCCAACCGTGGTGTGGACGAAGACAACCGGTACGGTCAGCCAGCCCCGCTTGAAATCCAGACCCGGTGCGAGGCACCACGAGCCCTTCGATCCACTACTGCGACGCCCGAGACAGACGCGGTGAATCAACGCTTCTGTCGGGACGTGACTGCTTAAGCAGCCAATGCCAGATTATCGTTGGCAGTTGTGTTATTTCGCTTTTACGAGGCGAAACTCGACACGCAGCCTTCTAGCCGCTCTGTTCCCCGTCGAAGCCAAGGCGCCCCCGGGGTTTGGCAAAGAACAACCCTCAGACTCTCACAACGTCCCAGCAGAAGACAAGATTCCCGAGGGGGCTCAGTTCATCAACCCGCTGATCCCGGCAGACATGGTGCCAACAAGGATGAAGGCGAGGATATAGACGATGAATCCGATGAGGCAGACCCCGACAGCACGCCCAGTGCTCTTGTAGTCGAGCGCCTGCCGAACCGCGACGACGACCGCCGCCAACAGCCAGAACAAGACAACCAGGTTCACGACGAACCCGATGATCGGGATGATGCCGAGAATTCGCAAGATCCCGGGGCTCATGGCGAAGCCGAGGGTCCTCAAGAGCTCACCCATGTCCGACCGGGTCTGCGGCTCGGGGAGCATCTTGGTACCAACGAGATAGGTGATGCCCGCCCAGATGATCCACCCGACGATCGCGGAGAGCGTCCCCCAGATCACGCCACGGATGCCGTTCAACGTCACGAAGCTCAGGCCAGCCGCGAGACTGGAGAGCACGACGACCAGGAGAGCCTGACCCGTAGCGGTGGTGTCGGCTTCGACCTCTTCGTAGATGGCGACATCCAACTTCGCGGCACCGATCATGCGTTCCGTCAAGCTACTCATATGCTCCTCCTTGATGTTTGTCCTCGATTGTGCTCGAGGGTGATTTCTCGATCTCGGCGACCAGCTTCAGGAAGTCCTCCGGATTGGAGTTGCGCAAGCGCGCCACCACGAGAAGCCATGCCGCTATCGCCAACACTACCGCAACGGGCAGCAGGGGCATCAAGCCGGGGAAGAACGGCCACAGGGCGACGATCAATCCTCCAACGCCACCGAACAGCAGCACCACCATGGCGGATCGATTGACCCATTGCCGACTCTGCTCCACCGTCAATTCGACCACCGAGCCAGAGCTTGTCGGGAGGACGGAGACGCGACATCGGTCGACGCCCCTCCAGAGCCCGCGAACCACAGGAAGCAGCAAGACGCCGCTCGAAGATCCGGGCTGCCAGTCTGCACCCCACAGGTCGGCTGCCGAAGCCAACGACCGTAGGACGGTTTCGGGATCCGCCTGGACCTCGACTCGATGCTGAGAATTCGTCTCCACCTGAATACCTCACAGGTCCCTTCTGTCTGTCCTCTCCAACTCGGTGGCCAGAAGCTTCGTCCACATCCCCACGACCCCGCCCGCGATTGCCTCACCATCCAGCTCGACCAATGGCTGAACGCCCGTCAATGTGCCACAGAGGAAGGCTTCTTGCCATTCGCGTAGCTCATGGAGACGTGGTGGTGTCTCGCAGTACGACAATCCCAGCTGCTCAGCCAGTTGGAGAAGAATACCCCGAGTCACACCTTCGAGGATGCGGTGATCGGCAGGGTGCGTCTGGAGAACATCGCCCTTGCGGACGAATAGATTGGTGCTGCCGCCCTCCCTGAGCTCGGCCTGGGGTCCGACGAAGAGGACTTCGTCGACCCGCGCATCGCGCATCTGGAGCTTCCCCAGGACCGTGCCGAGGAGGCTGGTCGTCTTGATGTCGCGGTGCTTCCATCGATCGTCGCGCCTCGAGATGGCCCGCATCGCGCGCGCTGCGGGCTCGGAGAAGGCGTGTTCGACGGCCAGGATGAGCACGGTCGGCTCGATGTCAGCGGGGGGCTGATGGGATCGGGGCCCAGCGCCCCGAGAGACCTGGAGGTACAGATAGCCGGTCTCGAGCTGGCCTTCAGAGAGGAGTTGTCGGCAGCTCTGGTCGAGGTTGGCGGGCGGATCGATGTCGATGCTCTCGAGCCCCCCTCGCAACCTGTCCAGATGTGCTTCGAGATGGAGTGGCGACCTCTCGACGACCCGTACGACGTCGTAGAGGGCATCCCCGAAGAGAAACCCACGATCGAGAGGGTCGATGCGGGCCTCTTCGACGGGCAGAATCTCGCCGTTGAGCCAGCACAGGGTTTGCGTCGTCAAGCCGCGCGGTCCTCCAGGATCTCGTCGAAGAACGTCTCCACCGCAACGAGGAAGCTCTCCACGTCGGGCAGGCTGTTGATCTGTTGACGCAACCTGCGGCCCCGGGGCAAGCCGTGGGTGTACCACCCGGTGAACTTCCTGAGCTTGTGCAGGGCGACTCTCGAGGGGTCTCTCTCGGCCACCATCCTGAAATGCCCGAGGATGAGGTCCCGACGCTCTGTGATCGAGGCCTCGGGCGTTTCAGCTCCTGACATCCGAGCCGCAACCTGGTGGAAAATCCATGGATTCTTGGTCGCCGCGCGACCGATCATCACACCGTCACAACCCGTCTCGCGGAACATGTGGATGGCGTCCTCCGGTTCCTTGACATCCCCGTTCCCGATGACCGGAATCGACAGGCTCTCCTTGAGGCGGGCGATGGCCGACCAGTCGGCTCGCTCGCGAAACATCTGCTTTGCCGTGCGTCCGTGCATCGCCACCGCAGCGACGCCGTTGGCCTCGCAGATCCTGCCGAGCTCGAGGTAGTTCCTGTCCTTGTCATTGAGTCCCAGGCGAAA
The DNA here is from genome assembly GCA_029287645.1 of Thermoanaerobaculia bacterium. Lineage (GTDB taxonomy): Bacteria > Acidobacteriota > Thermoanaerobaculia > Multivoradales > JAHEKO01 > JAUVRX01. Next base: position 7,172 of record JARFQS010000129.1, read on the forward strand.
CTTGACGGTCAGGGGGATCGTCAGGCGTCGGCGGACCTCGGAGATCATCCGTTCCGCGAGGGGCAAGTCCCCCATCAGAGCGGCACCCGCACAGCCCTTGAGAACCTTGTTCGCCGGGCAACCCATGTTGATGTCACAGACGTCGGCCCCGAGCTGCTCTACGAAATCTGCAGCCCGAGCCATGGTCTCCACATCGGAACCGTAGATCTGGATAGCCAGGGGTCGTTCCTCTTCGGAGAAGTGCATCAACTCGCCGACCTGTGGATGGCCGCTGACGATGGCACGCGAGGAGACGAACTCCATCGAGACCAGACCCACACCGCCGATGCGCCGCACGATGAGCCGAAAATCACGGTCGGTGACGCCGGCCATCGGCGCCAGAATGAGGGGAGGATCGATCGTTACCGATCCTGTTCCGGTGCCGTAGGTCAACACGATGCGGCCATTCTAC
>JARFQS010000219.1 GCA_029287645.1 Thermoanaerobaculia bacterium
GACTACGGCTTTCCATTCACATTCTCTGGCGCAATTGGGGGCAAGGCGAGGATTACCGATATGCCAGAATGCGCGCGAAGCGGGGTACCACGTTTCCGCTGTTGTCTCTCATCATCGTCTTCTGGCTCCAGGGATCTCTCCTCTGGCTAATCGCCATGCCTCTGCTTCAGGTACAGGTGTCGCGACAACCGGCGAGAGGGTCTAGGCTCGACCTGCTCGGTCTGGCTCTCTTTGCCATTGGCTTCTCCTTCGAGGCCATCGGGGACTTCCAGCTGGCCCGCTTCAAGTCGGAACCCGCCAACCGCGGCAAAGTCATGGACCGAGGACTGTGGCGCTATACTCGCCACCCCAACTATTTCGGGGATGCCACGCTCTGGTGGGGCTTGGCGTGTCTTGCCCTGGCGACGAACGGTTCGGCGTGGACTCTCTTCAGCCCTGTATTGATGACTTTTCTCCTCCTCAGGGTCTCTGGAGTCGCCCTGCTCGAGAGGGGACTGAGCGAGTCCAAGCCCGAGTACAGCGGGTACGTGCGTCGTACCAACGCCTTCTTTCCCTGGCTTCCCGACAAGGAGTCCGAGCATGACCGCTGAGCATGGCAGATTCAGATTCTTCACAAGCATCCAGTCAGGTCTGATCGGCTTGACGTGGATCCTGATGGTCGTTCCGGTGGCCGCTCAGCCCCCCTCGGGTGCTTCGTCGAATCGCACGGGTCCCTTCTTCTCCTTGTCCGGCTCGCTCGTCGAGCAGTTCGATGCGAACCTGGACACCCAGGGAAGCTACTCGGCCTCCTCGCTCCTCCTGAGTGCCAGTGTGGCCCAGCCCATCAGCCGTAAGACGATTCTGGGCTTGAGTCTCGGTTACGACCTGCTCGACTACGAGTTCTCGGACGATGTCCTTCTCGAGGGAGCCAGCCCCTGGGACAGGGTTCACGGCCTCAACCTGGCCTTGCCGGTGATCCGCCGAGTCAACGAGAAGTGGACGATGCTCTTCAGTCCTTCGATCGGTTCCTTCGGCGCCTCCGGGGCCGCTTTCAGCGACACCGTGACATGGGGCGCGGTCTTCGCCGCCACCTATGCGTTTCGAGACGACCGGAAGCTCGGCTTCGGAGCGGGCGTCTTCGATCGGATCGGTCAAACGAGGGGCTTCCCCTTCATCAGTATCGATTGGCGCCTGAGTGAGCGTCTGCGATTGACCAACCCTCTCACGGCCGGTCCGACAGGCCCCGCCGGCCTGGAGTTGGCCTATGAAATCTCCCCCAAGTGGGAGTTCGGGGCTGGGGGGGCCTATCGCACGATCCGCTTTCGCCTCGACGAGCGGGATCTCGAGCCGAACGGCATTGGCGAGCAGCGAGGCATCGTGACCTTCGCTCGCCTCCTCCACGCTTTCAGCCCGAAGTTGAATCTCGTCGTCTACACCGGTTTGGTGCTCGATGGGGAGCTCAGGATCGAGGACGAAGAGGCCCAACAGCGCAGGACCGTCGGACACGGCACTGCGCCGTTGTTGGCGATCAGCCTGAGCGGTCGCTTCTGAACCTCGTCCTCAGTGGGCATTCGCAGCACTCGAGCCGATCCCGACATCCCGAAGGTCGCGATGATTGTCGCCACAGGCTGGGTACCCACTGCCGACTCGGGCATGTGACGACCCTGCTGGCGGCGAGCGATCCCCTGTGACCTGCCCGAGTGCCAGCGTGCCTGGCGAGGAGATCATCCAGTGGTCTCTTTGGCACGCGTCCTATAAAATCGCCGTCCAATCTACATGTCGCACCATGAATGACCCACTGAAGGGAGGAGGTCTGGTTTGCGCAAATCGATCGTCATCTTCACCGCGGCTTGCCTCGCGCTCGGCACGACTCTTCGAGCCGAGGAGGAGGTCGAGATCGCCACAGCTCCGGCTGGCGAGGCGATTCCGGTCTCCAACTTCGAGTCCGCCGACCGGGACGCCGATGGCAAGCTCAGCATGGAAGAGTTTCGTAATCGCATGACGAAGGTCTTCCTCGAGCACGACGCAGACGGCGACGGAGTCCTCGATGCCGAGGAGTTCTCGCAGGTTCTGGTGGCACCCCATCACGAGCTCGCCGACAGCGACGGCAGCAAGACGCTGTCGCAACGGGAGTTCATGGATCACACGGCGGTGCTCTTCGAGGCCGTCGACGACGACGATGACGGTCACCTGACGAAGCAGGAGCTAGTCGAGGCCGGTCACGAGGAGGAGAGCCGATGAGACGCCCGATCGCGATGTTGACCGTGACCCTGCTCTTGATTCCGACCGTGGGAGCCCGCGCCGAGTTCAAGGTGACCTGCGAGTCCCACGGACACGATCACCACTATTGTCCGGTGGATACCTCCGGCGGTGTCGTCCTCGATCACCAGCTCAGCCATGCCGGGTGCTGGCAGGGAGATACCTGGGGCTACGACAACAAGGGAATCTGGGTATCGAACGGTTGCCAGGCCGAGTTCAAAGTCGGTACGAGCGACCAGGGGCGCCCCGCAGACAGCGGTCAGCAGGCTGATCGCAAGAAGGGCGGTGACAAGGCAGGGGCGATCATCGGCGGGTTGCTCGCCGCCGGAGTGATAGCGGCGATCGCAGCGAATCAAGGCGACTCGGACGATCGGAGCATGTATCTTTTCGTCATCGGCTAGCAGTGG
>JARFQS010000239.1 GCA_029287645.1 Thermoanaerobaculia bacterium
GCCCAGGGGTCGCGCATCCTTGTTCGCTGCGACGGCGAGGACGAAGACGAAGCTATGCAAGCGATCTCCGAGCTGATCGCGAATCGATTCGACGAGGAGGCTTGAAGTTGACTGGCACGTCGGCCCCACACATCTTGGAAGGACTGGGTGCATCCCCTGGTGTTGCGGTAGGTCGGGCGGTCTGCCTCAGCATTCACCACCTCGAGGTCTACCGAATTCCCATCCAGCCCGATGACGTGGAGGCGGAGGTTGTTCGCCTGAAGGATGCGACGCAGCAGACCCGGAAGGAGCTGAACGCCACGCGTCAGAGGGCCCATGAACAGTTGGGTGATGGTCTTGCCGGCATCTTCGAGGCTCAAGCTCTGCTTCTGGAAGACGCCTCGTTTCTCGATCGGGTCGAACGGGGAATCCGAGACGAGAAGATCAACGCGGAATGGGCGGTGAACAAGGTCAGCGAGGAGTTCTTGCATCGATTCGAGAGCCTCGAGAGTGAGCATCTGCGGGAGAGAGGCGACGATCTGCGCGATGTGACCCGTCATCTCTTGCGGGTCTTGCAGGGAATTGCGCACCACGAGATATCCGAGCTCGGTAGCAACGTGATCATCGTGGCGCACGACCTGACGCCTTCAGAGGCGGTCCGGCTGGGAAGACAACAGGTGATCGCTTTCGCCATCGAAACTGGCGGACCGACCTCCCACACCTCGATTATCGCGCGCGATCTGAACATTCCCCTGGTTACCGGACTGGATGGCGTCACAGGCCTGGTCACGGACGACGACCCCGTAGTTGTCGATGGCACAGAGGGCCGAGTCATCCTGCATCCATCGCAGGCGCAGCTCTCCGACTACCGAGATCGACGCAAGCGGCAGACCGAAGAGGAGCGTAAGCTCGTGGAAACGGGACCACTTCCCTGTGTGTCTCGAGACGGGGTGGCGATCGAGCTGATGGCCAACATCGACCTGCCAGAGGAGTTGGAAGATGCCAGCCGTTATGGTGCGGCGGGACTCGGCCTGTATCGCAGCGAGTTCTTATACATCGAACGGGCTCCGGAGCTACCGTCCGAAGACGAGCATTTTGCTACCTATCGCACGCTTCTCGACACGATGAGCCCGCATCCGGTGTTGATCCGGACCTTCGATCTGGGAGGAAGAAAGCTCGCCAGAGAAGTCATGGCCACCGACGAGGAAAATCCTGTCCTGGGCTTGCGGGGTATTCGCCTGACGCTGGCGCGTCCTCACATTTTCAAGATTCAGCTCCGAGCCCTCTTCCGGGCCGGCGTGGGTCGCAATCTCTGGATCATGTTGCCAATGGTCTCGGCCAGAGATGAGATTCGGGCCTTCCGCGCTTTCGCGGATCAGGTGATGGAGGAGATGGAGGAAGAGGGCCTCGAGTTCAGTCGAGAGTTCAAGCTCGGAATCATGATCGAAGTGCCCTCGGCCGCGATGATCGCGGATGTCCTGGCTCAGGAAGTCGATTTCTTCTCCATCGGCACCAACGATCTGATTCAATACTCGCTCGCCGTGGATCGCAACAACGAGCACGTCTCCTATCTCTACAGGCCGTTGCATCCGGCGATTCTCCGGATGATCCGGTTCGTCCTGGACTGCGCACGAGACAACGGTGTGGAAGTGTCGATGTGCGGCGAGATGGCCGGAGATCAGCGTTACACCGCGTTGCTCTTGGGCATGGGGCTCAGACGGCTGTCGGTCAGCCCCAGGTCGATCCCGGATATCAAGAAGCAGATTCGGAGCTCGGACATTCGAGAGCTCGAAGAAGCGACGGAGCGATGTTTGACCATGGGTTCCTCCGCGGAGGTCGAACGCTGTCTGGACAGCTACCTGGCAAGGCAGGCGCCTTCTATGAAAGGCAAGGCTGGGTAGTAGAATTTTGCGGGGGCTGCCGGAGAGATCGAAAACAAGGAGAATCCTCATATGGAATCGAAGGTTCAAACGGTCGAGAAGCCTTGGGGCTACGAGCTGATCTTCGCTCACACCGACAAGTACGCCGGCAAGATCCTGCACGTCAACGCCGGCGAAGCGTTGTCCCTCCAGTACCATGAGTACAAAGACGAGACTCTCTACCTGTTGCAGGGAGAATACGAGCTGGTGATTCAAGAGGGTGACGAGTTGGCTCACCACACTGTCCGCCCTGGAATGGTCTTTCGGGTTCGCCCTGGAACACGTCACAGGATGACTGCGGGGCCGGAGGGCTGTGACATCATCGAGGTCTCGACACCGGAGCTGGAGGATGTGGTCCGTCTCGAAGATCGTTACGGGAGAAGCTGAGCGCGTGAGTCAGAAGAGTCCAAAGCTCCTCGGATTGGCCCTGCTGTTGCCGTTGATCGCGGCTTGCTCGGCCCAGAAATCCGACCCCGAGAGCCTGCCCCCGCAGAGCGTCAGCCAGGCCACGCTCGACGACTCGGAGTTCGAGGAGTATGTCGTGACTCAGGAGGACGAGGCTGCTGTCGAGGAGCCTCAGCCAACAAGTGCAGCGCAAGAACCAGAAGGGCCAACACAAGAAGAAGCGGTCGTGGCGGACGAAGTCGTCCTCGAAGACGACGACTCCGTGATCGTCATCGAGGACGAGGCTGCGGCCAAGGAAGCACGGGAGTTGACCCTCGTGGAGAGCGCCCGCGCCGAGAGGCAGAGAAGGAATGTCGGTCAGAAAGCGGAGATCGTCATCACAGACAAGAATCTACCGGAGTACGCCAAGGGGCAACTGACCATCAGCGAGAGCACTCCGAATGTGATTACCAACGACAGCCTCGACTCGGACGGCACGGGCGAAACCGACCTGGCTCAGAACGAGACGTATTGGCGGGATCGCGGCTACGAGATACGGCTGGCCTGGAAAGAGGCTTACGAACGCGTGGAAGAGCTCGAAGGCGACGTATTCAACCTCAGAATGCGGTTCTATGCTGAAGATGATCCGTTCTATCGGGACTCTCAGATCAAACCCGCTTGGGACCACGCGATCGAGGATCTGAGTCGAGCTCGAGACGAGGTGGAGCTCAGGCAGCGGGAGTTGGAAGAGTTCATGGAAGAGGGCAGGGTCGCTGGAGCCCTGCCAGGATGGCTTCGCGAGGGAGTCGAGCTGGAGCCCAAGATTCCCGACGAGGAGGCCATGGGCATTGCCGAGCCCGGTGAGCCCGATCTGATGGACGAGTCGATTCAAGATCCCCAGATCGCCCCCGACCCCGGTGGAGATCCGATGTGAAACTGCCCAAAGCGAAGCGGTTCTGGATCGAGACCTGGGGCTGTCAGATGAACGAGCTGGACACCCAGCGCATGGCTGGCCAGCTCATGCAGTCCGGCATGCTACCGACTCGAAGTGTCGAGGATGCGGACATCATCCTTCTGAATTCCTGCAGCGTGAGGGAGAAAGCCGAGCACAAGGTCTTCTCTCAATTGGGCAGATACAGGAGGTTCAAGGCCGACAACCCCGGCTTGCTGATCGGTTTGTGTGGCTGTGTGGCCCAGCAGGTCGGCGAGAGCGCCTTGGATCGAAACCCGGATTTGGATTTCGTTCTAGGCCCGGCCAGGGTGGGAGAGCTCTCGAGGATCCTCGACCGGCGCCAACCTGGCGAGCGCATCGTGGCAACAGGTTTCCCCGAGGAGCGCCTCTTCGATATCGATACGATCTCTCGCGCCGGCACCTACAAGGGAATGGTCACCGTCATCGAAGGGTGCGACAAGAACTGTACGTTTTGCATCGTCCCGATGACCCGGGGATCCGAACGTTGCCGCCCACTCGAAGACATCCTGATCGAGGTAGAGCATCTGGTGGAGTACGGCTTTCTGGAGATCGAGCTCCTCGGACAGACTGTCAATCACTGGCGTGAGCCGGGCGGACAGTGGGATTTTGCAGATCTCCTCGATCGCGTCGCCAGGGTCCCCGGTGTCGAGCGCCTTCGGTTCGTCACTTCCTATCCCAGGGATTTCACCCCTCGAATGGTGGAGCAGTTCCGCCGGCACCCGAATATCTGTCCCTACCTTCATCTGCCGGTCCAATCCGGATCCGATCGAATGCTGAAGAGGATGGGTCGGGGCTACACGATCGATTCCTTCCGCCGTTTGGTCGAGGCTCTTCGAGCGGCTCGAGCCGACCTGGCTCTCTCCACCGACCTCATCGTGGGGTTCCCGGGCGAGACCGATGGCGACTTCCAGGAGACCGCAACCCTGGTCGAGGAAGTCGGATTTGCATCGGTCTATGCGTTCAAGTATTCGCCCCGTCCAGGTACGGCGGCATTGAACCTACCCGACGCAATACCCGACGACCTGGCCAGCGAGAGACTTCAGAAGCTACTTCAACTCCAGGAACGCATTCAGCGCGGGCTCAATGAGCAGCTTGTGGGTGCAGAGATGGACGTGCTTGTCACAGGCTGGGCCGAGCCCCCGCAGCTGCAGAGTGGCCGGACAGCATGCCATCGGATTGTCCATTTTCCAGCCGAGCCCGACGCTCGTCCGCTTGGCAGCATCGCGCCCGTCGTCATCGAGAAGGCCAATCCTCACAGCCTGCTCGGCAGGCAACCGACGATACGCTAGCCCCTGCCTTCCGCCCTTAATC
>JARFQS010000332.1 GCA_029287645.1 Thermoanaerobaculia bacterium
TCGACCGCATCCAGGCTGACGGTGACCCGACCCAATCCTGCTGCCGCCAGCGCCTCGGCCTGCTGAGCCAGCAGCGCCCCGTTCGTCGTCAGCGCGACCTCGGATTCCGGCAGGGCTGCCAACATCTCGATGAGCACGGGAAGGTCGGCTCGCAGCAGGGGCTCACCGCCGGTGAGCCGGAACTTACGAACGCCAAATCCGTGAAAGACCCGCGCCAGCCGGTGTATCTCCTCGAACGTGAGGATCTCCGAGCGTGGTAGAAAGACGAAGTCCGAGCCGAAAACCTCTTTTGGCATACAGTACCGGCAGCGAAAATTGCAGCGGTCGGTCACCGAGATCCTGAGATCCGCCAAGGGACGCGACCATCGATCTCGAAGACTCCGAGTTTCGCTCGCGGCGGCTCCGGGCTCGGATCCGACCCCTGGCCGAACCGCGGATGCCGATTGGCTGGATTGATTCTTCACACGATTCTCCTCGACGGACTCTATCCCAACGACGCATTCGGACCGAGGCCGAATGCCAGCTAAACCTCTGTCGAGCAAGGGGTTCACGTTGAGATTGCATTGACCGCGGGAGAGATACAGTGCTAAAAAAACTCATCCACGACGGGAGACCGCTATGGCGTTGATCCTACTGGCGGAAGAAGAGACTTCGACTATCGATCACGTCCGGTCCGTACTGGCCTCACAAGGCTGGTTGGTCAAGACGGTGAAGAGCCGCGCTCAAGCTCTGAGGGCGGCGTCTGAGTTCGCGCCGCAACTCGTCCTTCTGAACGACGAGCTCAAGGGCGTAGACGACCTGGTGCGGACCTTTTCTCGCCGCAGCGGTGGGCCCGGAGTCGTGCTCCTCAGCACGAAGGAGGAGAGTCCTAGCGACGGGGAGGACGTCGAGGCGGTTCTGACCAAGCCGATCGAGACCGAAGATCTGATCGAAACCATCAGAACCAAGCTCTCGACGGCAACCGACAAGAAGGCCTCCAGCGACGCTGACACCGACGTTCGGATCTTCTCTTCTGAGGAGATCTTCGGCGACCTTCTCGACGACATCCTCGACAAGGACGAAGCGAAGCAAGCGGTGAGCTCGGCCGACGAGGATAGCGCGGAAGAACCGGCCGCGGAAGAAGTCGCGGCAGAGACCGAGGACAGCGAGACAGACACTCCTGAGGAGATCGAGCTGGAAGACCTCGGGCCGGCTGAAGCTGTAGGCGAGGTGGAGACCTCTGCGGCGGAGGACGAGCCAGAGCCTACCGACGAAAAGGAAGAGGAGGAGGACACCGCGGCAGTCAGCGATGCCGACAGCATGGCGGATTTCTCCGATCTCGAGGAGCTTGCCAAGGAGGCGGTCCCTGCTTTCGTCGACGCAATGGAAGCCCAAGCACGGCAGGAAGGCGCACCCGAGGAGGAACTGGACGTCGCCGAGTTGTTGCGCCAGACGGCGCCGACCCCAGCACCTGCAGAGCCTGAAGCGACTCCCACTGGAGAGGACTCGGATGCGGACCTCGAGGCCAAGCTGAGCGACACACTTGCCGGTGTGCTCGCCGCTTCGCTGGGGGCCGCAGCCGAACCGAAGAGTACCGAGGCGGATCGCGACAGTGGTTCCGCCAACGATGTCGACAGCCTGTTGTCCCAGGCTCTCGGCGACCTCGATATCGGGGAGCCCCGGGCGCCCGAGGGACCCGTCACCCCGCTGGATGCCGACACGCGGGAGGCGTCCTCGGAAGAGCTCGAAGCCGGCGAGGAGGCCGTGGCGGAAGAGGAGTCTGAGGAGGCGGAAGAGGCAGACGTGATGGAGGTCTCGGAGCCCGAGGCCGAAGACGAAACGCCCGTCGAAGAAGTCGCCGAGCCGGTCGCGGACGAAGAGACCGAGCCCGTGATCGAGTTCGGTGAGTACTCCCTCGAGGAGCGAATCGGGTTGGGTGGAATGGCCGAGGTCTGGAAGGCACGAAGGCAGGGAGTCGAGGGTTTCGAGAAGCGCGTCGCCATCAAGAAGATCCTCCCTCAACCCGCCGAGAATCAGGACTTCGTCGACATGTTCATCGACGAGGCGAAGCTCGCCGCCCAGTTGAACCACAAGAACATCACCCACATCTACGATCTGGGCAAGGTCGACGACGACTACTTCATCGCCATGGAATATGTGGAGGGGGACAACCTGCGTCGCCTTCTCGATGCCGGCCGCAAGCGTGAGAAACCACTTCCGGCTGGGTTGGCGCTCTATATCGCGTCTCGCATCGCGGATGCTCTCGACTACGCCCATCGCAGCAAGGACTTCAACAACACGGAACTGGGCCTCGTGCATCGAGATGTCTCGCCCCACAACGTCTTGATCAGCCATGAAGGCGACATCAAGCTCTGCGATTTCGGAATCGCCAAGGCGGTCTCCAAGATCAGTACGACCCAGATGGGGGCTCTCAAGGGCAAGCTCCAGTACATGTCGCCCGAGCAGGCCTGGGGGCGCTCGATCGATCATCGCTCCGACATCTTCTCCACCGGCACGCTTCTCTTCGAGATGCTGACTGGAGAGAAGCTCTTCACCGGCGACAGCGAGTTGGCCGTCCTGGAAGCGGTGCGGGAATGCGAGACCGCAGAGAGGGTGATTCAGGATCCGGCCATCCCGTCGCGGATCAAGGGTCTGCTCCTCAGAGCGTTGGCCAAGGAGACGGAAGAACGGTACGAGACCGCCGGGGAGCTGCTCGGAGGCCTCGAGGAGCTGCTCGAGGAGTTCGAACCGACTCCTGGCCAGAGGGAAATGAGCGCCTATGTCCACGAGCTCCTGGACCTGCCAGAGGACACCGCGAAGGAGAGCGGGGGCGAACCGGAAGAGGCCAAGGCCTCCAAAGAAGCGGAGCCGGAGGTCGAAGAGGAGACCTCCGAGCCAGCTGCGATCCTCCTCGACGAAGCTCCAGTCGAGCCGGCAGGCGAAGAGACCGCGGACGAAGACGCTGTTGAAGAGGAAAAGAAGCGACCGGCCTTCCTCAAGTGGCTATCCAGACTGCTCCCGGTCGTAGCCGTGGCCGCCGTCGGCGGTTACCTGATCGCAGGTCGCTCGGACGGGCCGAGGGTGACCCAGCCGTCGGGCGAGACTGCCACCCCGAGAGTCGTGGAGAGCCCCGTTTTTCGCCCCGATGCGGTAGAAGCCAGCCTGCCTTCTGAGACGGGTGGTGGAGAATCAGCGACTCCGGCTGGAGGCGAAGCAGCACAGGCGACAGCACCTACTCCGGTTCAGGCGCAACCGACTCCCGCTCCCGCACCCCAGAACCAGCAGGTCGACGAGCCCGCCCAAGAGCCCGAGCCAGCAGCCGAAGACACCTCGACCGACGCGGAGCCGATACCGACCGAAGTGGCCGAATCGGTGACCCAGCAAGAGCCAGGAGCCAACCCTTCGGATCCCGAGCTGGATCGGAGGGTCGAGGAGGATCTCCAGAGAGTGCAGGAGCTGATCTCGACACCGGACTTCGCAGCCGACGGGGAGCAGGGTACAGCGGCCCCGACGGAGTCGCTCAGCGGAGAGATCGAGCCGACAACGACCGTCCAGGATCCCGCTGTGGATGACTTTGGAACGCTGATCGAGGAAGCCGGATCTAGCTCCACCGCGCAGGAAGTCGCCAACGATTCCAGTCAGGGGGCTTCCCTCGTAGGGGAAGAGCCCGCCACTTCCGTTCCGGACAGCGAAGGCTTCGAGGAGGGCCCCACGCTGACCGCCGAAGGGGGTGATCCCCCGGAGGACACGATCCCAGCTGCGGAACCGGAAGTCGCGGACTCCAGCCCAGCTCTGCCGATTGCGCCGCCAGCCGAAGAGCCGGCTGCGACGCAGCCGGGAGACCTGGTCGAGCCGGGACCGGGGGTCGTAGAGCCCCAGGTCCTTTCGTTTCAGCCGCCGGCCTACTCGGAGGTGGCCCGCCGCGTCCGTGCCACCGGTACGGTCCGGGTGGCGGTCCTGGTGGATGAAAACGGTCAGGTCGCAGACGCCAGGCTGGTCGAAGGCCTGCCACAAAGAGTGGGCCTGGACGAACAGACACTGGAGGCAGCCCGCCGGGCGACCTTCAGGGCGGCTACAAAGGATGGCGTTCCAGTGAAGATGTGGCATGAGCTGGCGGTGCAGTTCCAGCCATGACGACAACGATGATGAACACTAGACCTCAACTGACAATTCCGTGGACTGATCTCGGTCGAGAGTCGGCGCCGAGAGGGCGCTCGTGGCCGCTGCAGCCCGGAGCAGACCGGAGGAAAACATGACCCTGAGCGACGAGCATCGCAAGTTCTACGAGCAGTCTTTGGAGATCACCAAGCAGGAAGTCGACGAGCTGGATCAGCAGATCGCTGCGGAGCTGGCCAAGGTGAAGGATCGGCTCACCGAGCTTCAGAAGGCCAAAAAGGCTACACTGCAGATGTACGCAGCTGCCTGCGCCCGTTTGGGAGTGCCCAACGACCTCGCGGACGCCGAGGACGAAGCTCCCAATCTCGGATAGGCGCCTCCGACCTACAGCCGAGACGTCCGAGCCGAGCGGGCAGCTCGACTGTCATTCTTTGACTTCATCGCTGTCACCCTCCCTCGAGATTCGAGAGGAATCTCGAGGGTGTGAGACAGGACCTTCGACTCGAGGCGGGCCCAGGAGAGCCCGACGAGAGGCGACGATCGGACAAAGAGGGGGAAAGCATGGCCACCAACATCCAGCGCGTCGATTACTTCCACGCCACCGTCACCGACCGACCTGGCGAGGCCTACCGCCTGCTGACCCAGCTCGCCAGCTCCGGTGTCAGCCTTCTCGCCTTCAGCGCCATCCCAGCAGGACCCGAGCATACCCAGTTGATGCTCTTTCCCAAGAGCCCCGACAGCCTGATGCGGGTCGCCGGAACGGCTGGGCTGGTGCTCACCGGACCGCAGCATGCCCTGTTGATCCAGGGCGATGACGAGCTCGGCGCCCTGGCCGAGTCCCACCGGGCTCTGTTCGACGCGAATGTCAACGTCTACGCATCGACCGGTGTCGCCGACGGACAGGGGGGCTACGGCTACGTGATCTATGTCCGCAGTGAGGACTTCGAAGAAGCCGCCAGGGCACTGGGAGTCTGAGCATCCGTCGCCATCACGATGCCGCGATGCCGAACCAACCTGCATTCGGACATCCGAAGCGACCCTTGTCTCCAGATGAGGACGCCCCACCCCTGTAGATAGGTTCAATCTCTTGGATCTGGCGCAGGGAAGGCCAACCTGGCCCTGAACTGCCCTTCCCAATCGGCAAACAGACAACCCAGCCGATTCGGCCGGTTGGCACAGGAATTGCTCTAGGTTTCTGGTGGATAGAAACCTACCGAGCAACCCGCAAAGCAACCTACCTCAATACCCTCAAGACCCATAACCCGCCAGGTGACGACCTCCCGCTCAGAGGTCGCCACCTCTTCCCCCCTGCCCGCAAGACAAGAACTGGTCACAGGCCACCGTCGAGCTTCGAGGGCTCTCGCGAAGGCGGTGAGGTGACCACCACCGTGGCCAGCGCGCCGAGCATCCTCCCCCAGGCACCGAATGACAGGTCCGACTCAGTGTCCTGAACGGTGAGTCTCGTCCACCTGCCAAAGGTCCCCGGCTCGGCACTCGAGCTGACCTGAATCCTCCTGGTATCGGCCCGCAAGCCCACGCGGAGTGCCTTGAGGGTGCTCTCTTTGGCGGCCCAGAAGAACGTCGCGATCTGGTCCATGTGAAGATCCGGCTCGGATCGAAGGATCGCTTGCTCCTCATCTGAGTAGTAGTCACTCAGAAACCCCGAGCTCCGGGCTTCGACCACCTCGAGATCGCAGCCCGCGAGCATGTCCTCGGGAGCCAGGGCGCAGAGGCCCCAACCCGCTCGATGGCTCAACGACAGGGAAACCGGCAGGCGCCGATTTCGCAACAGTGCTTCAGGAGCGCCGTCGGCAGCGGGACGAACCGTCAGGTCGCAAGGTTCCACCGAAGAGCTGGACAAATAGGGATGCCGAAGCAGTGCCGATTTGGCAGTCCATCGACCGAGAAGCCAGTCTCGCCGGCGTTTCTCGACCCGCAGTCGATTCAGATGCCGTCGCTCCTCTGAGCTCAGCCAATCGAGCTCCGAAGGCACCTTCTCGAACCTCTCCACCCTCCACCAGGGACCCGAAGGGCTCGAGTGGTCTCGGTCTTCCCGGTAGGACCTCATCTCAGCCGCTCGGGGTGCCCTTCAACCCATGATGCTGCGCAGCCTGGCCAGCGCTTCCGGCTCGACCTCCGTTGGAGACTCCACGGTCCTGTAGCCCGCGAGATCCACCAGCACGCGTCCCTCCTCATCGATGACCTTCGCGTCGAAGCTGTCGTCAGAGGCTCGCTGTACGACCGCCATGATTCGACCCTGAGCAGCCTCCACGGATCGATGGGCGGTCACCGAAGCGACGCGCCAGGGAAGACCGATCCGGCCCTTGTCTCCGATCTCCCAGAGCCCGGCGGTCTGAAAGCAGAGCTCGATCAGGCGCGGAGCCATCTGAAGAGTGCGATCCTCCGGCACGTGATTTGGCGGCAGCTCGTCGGCCAACCTGCCGAACACTGTGGATCCTTCCCGCCAGGCGAGGTCGATCACCTGATAGGCCGGACCATGAAAGTAGACCCGATAGATATCCGGACCCCGCAGACCTTCACCAGGCAACGAGGGTACCTCGAGGGTCGAGACAGCCTCGGGAGGCTCGCCCAGGCGGGCTCGACCGACGAAGTGGAGGGTCTCCTGCTCTTGGCGCTGCCTGGCCAGCTGGCGGCGTCCGACCAGCCGACAGGAAGTGACGACCTCCTCCGAGTCCGGACCCAGAAAGGCCTGTACTTCGACGGTGCGAGGCTCGTCCCGGTAGAACTTGAAGGGCGACAGAAACTCCACGTTTTCGATCGCCAGGACCTGGCGA
>JARFQS010000488.1 GCA_029287645.1 Thermoanaerobaculia bacterium
GGCAGGAGGTGCCTGTTAGATAGACCCTGATCGTTTTTCAAGGGAGGGCCACGGGATGCTTCAGGCGAAACCGTCCGTTCAACTTCGTGCGACTAGCGTAGCGGCAACGTTTCTGGCAGTCGCACTTAGCCTCATTGCCCAGCAGGCAGGTGCCGTCCGGTATGTGGCGACCACGGGTTCCGATGCAGCGAATGACTGCTCGAACAGCGGCACGCCCTGCGCCACGATTCAGGTGGCGGTGGATGCCGCTACGGCCGGCGAGGAGATCCGCGTGGCCGAAGGCACCTATAGCGGCACCGCGGTCGTGATCGTGAACCGCTCGGGCACGAACTACAGCTACAAGCAGGTCGTCTTTATCGACAAGGCGCTGACCCTCAGAGGCGGTTACCACCCGACGGACTGGGCGACCTCGGATCCGGAGCTCAACATCACGGAGATCAACGCCGAGTCGGACGGTCGGCCGGTGACGATCGTCGACACTGTAGATGAGGTTGTAGTGCTGGACGGCTTCTTTTTGACGGACGGCGACTACACGGGTCTGGGCAATCCGGCGGGTCTTTCGAATCACGTCTGCCGGAGTCGCGAGAACGAAGATTGCGGCGGTGGTCTCTTTGTCTACGACAGCGCTTTCCAACTCCTCAATAGCGAGGTGCGAGGCAACGTGTCTAGCACGGTGGCCGGCGATGGTGGCGGCGTCTATCTGTGGGAGGCCCGCGAGAGCCGGATCGAGGGCACCAGGATTGCGGACAACGATGGGGCGTACAGCGGGGGCGGCTTGTTTGTAATCGCTCAGGACTTTCCCTTGACGATTCGCGACACGGTCTTTCTTGGTAACACGGCGGGCCGAGGCGGTGGTGTCGATCTGGCCACGAACATCAACGCGCTGGTCCGATTCGAGGACTGCAAGCTGATCGAGAATATGGCTGATGACAATAGGGGTGGTGGTCTGTACGCTCGCCTCACGGCAAACGGCTTGGTGTTGGACATGCAACGAGTCGAAGTCGACGACAACAAGGCCTGGGATCAGGGAAAGGGTGTCTACCTGGATGCCGCCGGGTCGTCGACTCCGGAAGCCAGTTTGGTGAATGTCCAATTCTCCGCCAACAACGAAGTGGACGGTGCGCCGACGGCGACCGAAGACGCCGTGCTGGCGATTGCACCGCGCTTCACCAGCCTGACGGTGACGATGGCACACATCACGGCGGTGCCGAATCAAACGCCGTCATTTCTCTTCATGAGACCGGACGATGATCCGGGCAGGACGCTCGATGTCACTGCCGCCAACGTGCTCATCTCGGGTTTCCAGAACGGCTACGCAGTCGAGGAGGCAGGGAGTGGAGAAGCGACACTGACTCACTCGAACACGCTCCTCTACAACGTTGTGAACCAGCACCTGGTTGTCGCAGGGACACCGACGCTCACCTCCATCGATCCCGTGATTGGCGACCCATTGCTCGATGCCAACTATCGATTGCAGACGGGTTCGGCCGCCATCGATACCGGTGTCGACGTGGGTGTTACCTACGACATCGACCACGGCCTGCGACCCTTCGGCTCGGGCCCCGACATCGGCATGGATGAGTTCGGCGCGATCTTCGCCGACGACTTCGAATCCGGTGACACCGCCGCCTGGTAGATATCGAGAATGTAGAGGTGGAGCTTCACGAACCTGGTGTAGGGGAGGGGGCTTTACGAACCTGGTGTAGGGGAGGGGCTTGCCCCCTCCCGAGGTGGTGATTCACTGGAAGCGGCCGGCGCCCTTGCCGGCCGGTGATAGTGAGATTCCCCGTCCCGAATCCGTCTTCAGAATGTAGCGGTGTGAGGATCGAGTCGACGCTTGGGAGCGGATGATGTATAGTCAATGTAGATACAGGAATGAAAGAAAACAGATCCCGAGGGTCGAGTCCATGCGAACCAAGATCCAGAAGTGGGGCAACAGTCTGGGCCTACGAATCCCCAAGGCTCTCGCGGAGGAGATCTCGGTAGAGGAGGGCAGCCCAGTCGAGATCACCGCCACATCGGAGGGACTACTCATCCAACCGGCGGCACAGCGCTTCGAGCTCTCTGTTCTGCTGGAAGGCGTGAGTCCTTCGAATCGCCACAAAGAGGTATCCACCGGCGAACGGGTCGGTCGCGAGGTCTGGTAGTGGTCGCCAGGTATGCACCTGGACGGGGCGAAGTCATCTGGCTCCAGTTCGATCCACAAGCCGGTCATGAGCAGGCGGGCCGGCGCCCAGCAGTCGTAGTCTCACCTCGGGAGTACAACGCCAAGACGGGTCTCGCCCTCTGTTGCCCGATCACCTCTCGGATCAAGGGCTATCCATTCGAGGTAGCGCTCTCCGAAGACAGCGAGGTTTCTGGAGTGATCCTCGCGGACCAGGTCAAGAGCCTCGATTGGAGAGCCCGTCGGGCTCGGAAGCTGTGGACCCTGCCAGAAGACTGCTTGCAGGAGCTTCTGGCCAAGATCCGGGTGTTGATCGAGTAGCCAAGGTCCAGGGGATCGGCCGGCAGAGGCACCGGCCGCGTCAGGAATCTGCCTTGCTCTTCTCGAGTAGGGCCAGGATACGTCCAGCTGGCAGCGGCTAGGGAATCGCGAGGACTTGCCTTGCGGCAAGGGCCAGAGCGAAGCAAGCCACGAGGTAGGTGAAGTTGATAGCGGCTCGGGCGGGCCAGGGTAGGCCCGAGAAGCTGAGTCCCGTCCAGCGCCCGACGAGCACCCCTACGGCGAAGAAGAAGAACATCATCGTACAGAAAAAGACCACGGAGCCGCGCACGGCCATCGCTGCCAGATCATGTAGCGCGCCACAGATCACGAAGGTGAGGATCAGGGCGATCGACCGAGGCAGGACGCGTCGCAGCGGCGAGTCGACATACTTGGCGAGGTAGTAGCCGAAGATCGGATTCCAGTACTGCCAGAAGGTAGCGAAGGAGCCAGCTCCGAACGAGCGATGGAGCATGTTGCGGAGAGCCCCGGAAGCTCCCAGCGGAACTCCGTTGCGTCTCTCGATGTATTGGTTGAGCGTCAATCGCCGTCGCTCTCGTACCTGTCGAGCAGGGCCTGGAAGCGGGGGTGGTCTTGGAGCGGGCGCCAGTCAGATTCGAGGCGGAGGAGTGCCACCGTGATGGAGTAGTCATAGGGCGTCGCCAGTAGCTCATCGAGGAGGTCGACTGCCGAATCCAGCTCGCCGAACCGCGTGTGGATTCTCGCCCGATCTTCGAGAAACGCCGGAGACCAGAAGCGGTCCTGCTCGACCAGATCGTAGGCGGCCTGATTCTCTGAGAGAGCCAGTTCCCTTTGTCCGAGCCCGGCGGCGGCGAACGACAGAGCGCTGTGACCATGCGCCAACCGAGGAGCCTCTTCGAGTGCCTGCCTCGCTTCGGCAGCGGCCCTCTCGTAGAAACTTCGAGCAACTTCGTCGTTGCCCAGTAGCTCATTGAACGAACCCTGATGGTTCCTCACCCACGGTGCCAGGTCACCTTCGGCATCAGCCGCCGCCGCCAGGACTCCGAGTCGATCCAGGGCAGCTTCGTATTCACCGGTCAGATGCGCGAGCAGCTCCCAGTCGAAGGGCCGGTCCTCAGTGGCGTCGCCCGGAGCCTGGTCGACGATCGCGGAAGCGCCACTGACATCTCCCTGCCACGCCAGCAGGTTGAAGGCGGTCAGGTAGTAGACGTGTCGCGAATCTGGAGCGAGCTGAATGGCGCGCTCGTGGTACTGAACGGCCTCGGCATGGCGGCGCATCGCGGTGAGAGTCCGGCCGAGCTCGGAGCTGAAGTGGGCATTCCTCGGATCGAGCTCGAACGCCCTGGCGAGGGCTTCGGCCGCTTCCTCCATCCTGCCGAGACGTCTCAGGACGTAGGCCTTCGCCTCTGGAACCTCGGCGATATTCGGAAGCATGGCCTCGGCGGCGAGGAACTCTTCGAGTGCCTTCTCGTATTCCCAGAATCCGAAGTAATAGTAGAAGCCCTTGGCGAGTCTCACCTGGGGGTGCGCTGGGTCCAGAGCCTCCGCTCGCGACATCACCCTCTCCAGATCGGCAAGGCGGTCCTCGGTCCTGTCGCGCCAGGAGTAGAGCATGCCGTAGACCCCGACGAGCTCCGTATAGGCGAGCAGGAAATCGGGATCCAGCTCCACGGCCCGTTCGAACATATCGCCAGCCCGTTCGAAGACGTCCCAATCGAATCCGGGGCGAAACCAGAGCTCGAGCCCCCTGAGATAGGCCTGATAGGCCTCCATGTTTTCGGTGGGTTGCTCATCGATGGCAGCCTGTTCGGGCTCGAGCAGCGTGACGTTCAGTGCGCTGGTTACCTCTCCGGCAATGCTCGATTGGACCTCGAACAGCTGCTCGAGCTCGCGGTCGTAGCGCTCGGACCAGAGGTGGGTGTCGTCCGCGACCCGGATGAGCTGAGGCGTTACACGGATTCGGCTGGGTCCTTCCGAGGGCCTCTCCCAGCGCACCGTACCTTCGAGGACGTAGTCCACGCCCAGCTCTTGTCCGATCTGCTTGAGCGAAGGTCGATTCTCTTTGTACTGCATGGCGCTTGTTCGAGAGATCACGCCGAGTCCGCTCACCGCAGCCAATCGGCTGGTGATCTCTTCGGTGAGGCCGTCGGCGAAGTACTCGTCGTCGGCCGCGCCCAGGTTCTCGAAAGGAAGCACCGCCACCATGGTGCGACCGTCTTGCTCGGAGCTCGGAGGTGTTTTGGTGGTCTCGGATCCTGGGACGCCGTCTCCGTCCTGACGCAACAGCAGGAATCCCACCACGAGAACCGCGATCAGGCCCAGGCCCGCCCCAACCAGCATCGGCAGACGCGAGCGTTTCTTCACGGGCTGGATCGCGGAGACCGCCGTAGTACTGCTTTCCAGGATCTCACCGGTCTCGATCTCCCGGCTCAGGCTCTGCAGCTCGTTTCGCAGGTCCTTGGCGGTCTGGAACCGACGGTCGGGGTCCTTTTCCAGACAATGGGCGATGATCCGTGCCAGCTGCCTGGGCAGATCCTCGTTCAGCACGGTCACAGAGCTGGGGGACTCGCGCAGGATCGCGGACATCAGTGCGGCCGAGCTGTCGCCTTCGAAGGGCCGGCGCCCGGTGGCCATCTCGTACAGGAGAATCCCCATCGAGAAGATGTCCGAGCGGGGATCGAGCGCCTTGCCCTCGACCTGCTCCGGTGACATGTAGGGAACGGTGCCGAGCACCCGGCCGTCCTCGGTGATGGCCTCCGTGGCCAAGTGGGTGGCGTCGACCTCCGGCGCCTGATCGTGGACCTTGGCTAGACCGAAATCGAGGACCTTGACCCTCCTGTCGCCGGTGACCATGACGTTGCCCGGCTTGAGATCCCGGTGTGTGATGCCGGCATCGTGAGCGGAGACCAGGGCGTCGGCGAGAGGGATGGCGACGTTGAACAGCTCGTCGAGCCCCATTCCCTTGCCGGGAATCAGGCTGCCGAGGGTCTGTCCATCGACCAGCTCCATGGTCAGGAAGTGAACGGGCACAGACTCGCTCGAAGTGGCTGATTCCTGAGGTCCTGAGGTCTTGGGGTCTTGCGCTCTTGGGACTTCGATCGTGGTCTTCTCGACCGAGAAGATGGTGACGATATTGGGGTGGTTGAGTGCCGCCACCATGCGGGCCTCACGCTGGAAGCGCTCGAGCCGCTCCGGGTCCGCGGCCATGTCGGCGGGCAGCACCTTGAGGGCGACTCTGCGACGAAGCTCGGTGTCCTCGGCTTCGTACACCTCACCCATCCCGCCTTCACCGAGCTTGTCCACTATCTTGTAGTGACCCAGCGTGCCGCCAATCATCGATTCACTCAAGGTCATCCGATCCTATGACTGAGAAGCCCGCCGCGCAACACGAGCCCCTGTGTAGGGGAGGGGCTTGCCCCCTCCCATGGGAGCGCGAGGGGCTCCCCTACATCGAGCTCGAGTCGCCTGCTGGCCGAGTCAAGAGTGCTAGCATGAATCCAAGAAGGTCAAAGCGGAATGGAAGACCTGGTCGGACGCACGCTCGGTCACCACCGGATCGTCGAACAGATCGGTGCTGGAGGTATGGGCGTCGTCTATCGCGCCCACGACGAGCGCCTCGATCGGGACGTCGCGGTCAAGGTTCTGTTGCAGGAGGTCGCTTCCGACCCCGAGCGCCTGGCCCGGTTCGAGCGTGAGGCCAAGGCCGTGGCCAAGCTCGACCACCCCAACATCCTGTCGATTCACGATATCGGCACCGAAGACGGTGTGACCTACGCCGTGATGGAGTTGCTTCGAGGTGAATCACTGCGGGAGGTCATTTCGCAGGATGGGCTCACGACGGCGAAGGCCGTGG
>JARFQS010000417.1 GCA_029287645.1 Thermoanaerobaculia bacterium
CCCTACCATCCCTTCTTCTCACCGGACAGCCAGTGGTTGGGTTTCGTGACGCCAGGAGAGCTCAAGAAGCTGCCGGTGACCGGCGGCACACCGATCACTCTCTGCGAGGTTGGACGAAGTCGCGGCTCGAGTTGGGGCGACGATGGAACCATCGTCTACGCTCCCAACCCGAACACTGGGCTCTTTCGAGTGTCGGCTACGGGAGGTGACCCCGCACCCTTGACTACGCTCGACGAGGCCAAGGAAGAGAGCTCACACCGCTGGCCACAGGTCTTGCCGGGATCCAAAGCCGCGCTCTTCACGAGCGTCGTCGCCCAGGCCGAGTCCTTCGACGACGCTTCGATCGAGCTGGTCTATCTGGACAGCGGTGAACGCAAGGTCCTTCACAGTGGCGGACACTTCGGCCGCTATGTGCCCTCCGGCCACCTGGTGTACGCCAACAGTGGGACCCTCTTCGCCATCCCCTTCGACCTGGACAAGCTGGAGGTCACCGGCTCACCGTCTCCTCTGGTGCAGGGAGTCGCGATCAATTCTGAGGGAGGAGCCCAATTCAGCGTGTCGGACCTCGGTACCCTCGCATTCATCGGCGGAGAGTTCAGCGTGCCCGAGTACCCGATCCTGTCGGTCAGTCACCAGGGTGCGACAACGACTCTCTGGCAGCAGCCCGGAACCTACACTTCGCCCGCAGTGTCTCCAGACGGAACATCGCTCGCGCTCTCCATCCTTCGAGATGACAACTGGGACGTTTGGGTCTACGATCTGGAGCGCGGGGTCCCGACCCGACTCACCTTTCATGAAGGCTATGACGGCGACCAGGTCTGGTCACCTGACGGCGAGTATCTTGTCTTCAATTCGGATCGTGGGGGCCGAGATGGCATCTTCCGGAAGCGTGCTGACGGCTCCGGCGAAGCAGAGTTCATCGCCGAGCTCGAGGAGGGAAGTCTGTTTCCCAGCTCCTGGTCGTCCGACGGGAAGTTCCTGATCGGTGAAGCCAGCACGAGCGGCAACGATATCTGGGCCCTATCACTCGAAGAGGGTGCAGAGCTCGAGATGTTCCTAGCCACCGAGTTCGGTGAGATCTCGCCAGCCTTCTCGCCCGATGGTCGCTGGATTGCCTATACGTCCGACGAATCGGGGACTGACGAGGTCTACGTGCGGCCCTTCCCCGCCGC
Source organism: Thermoanaerobaculia bacterium (assembly GCA_029287645.1). Lineage (GTDB taxonomy): Bacteria > Acidobacteriota > Thermoanaerobaculia > Multivoradales > JAHEKO01 > JAUVRX01. The sequence continues at coordinate 1,173 of JARFQS010000417.1, forward strand.
CGGTGGGAAGTGGCAGGTCTCCGACGAAGGAGGGGGCAACCCTCTCTGGTCGCCGGACGGGCGTGAGCTCTACTACCGCACCAACACAGGGATGATGGTGGTCTCGGTAGAGACAGAGGGAGGCACCTTCAGGGCCGGCAAGCCCAGCCAGCTCTTCGAGGGGCGCTTCCGCGGGGGCGTGACCGGAATGGCCGTCAGCGGGTTCCGATTCCAGGACTACGACGTCCTACCCTCGGGCGAGGGGTTTGTGATGTTCCCGCAAAGCACCGAGGAGGGCAAAGGAGCCCACCTCGTCATGGTCTTCAATTGGCTCGAGGAAGTTCAGCGAGCGTTCGCTGCGACAGGAAGGTAACGGCATGATTGGCGAGACGATCTCCAACTACAAGATCACCGACAAGCTCGGTGAAGGGGGTATGGGTGAGGTGTGGCGGGCGGAGGACACCAACCTCGGTCGTGAGGTTGCGATCAAGGTGCTGCCGGAAGCTTTCGCACAGGACGCCGACCGTATGGCCCGCTTCGAGCGCGAGGCTCGCGTGCTGGCGGCGCTGGATCACCCTCACATCGCATCCATCTACGGTCTGGAAGAAGCCGAGGGTCGCAGATTCCTCGTCATGCAACTGGCCGAAGGCGAGGATCTCAAGGATCTTCTCTCACGCGGCAAGCTTCCTCCGCAGCGCGCAGCCAGGATCGCCCTTCAAATCGCCGAGGCCCTCGAGGCCGCCCACGACAAGGGGATCATTCACCGGGACCTGAAGCCAGCCAACGTCAAGGTGTCCGCCGACGGTCAGATCAAGGTGCTCGACTTCGGGCTGGCCAAGGCACTGGACGCTGGGGACCCCACTTCATCCGACTCTGGGAGCCTGTCCCTTTCACCGACTCTTACCGCGCAAATGACGGAAGTCGGCGTCCTCCTCGGCACCGCCGCCTACATGAGCCCGGAGCAGGCGCGAGGCGAGCTCGCTGACCGCCGAGCCGATGTCTGGGCCTTTGGTGTCGTGCTCATGGAAATGCTCACCGGTAAGACGGTCTACGCCGGCCGTACAGTCTCCGACACCCTGGCTGGAGTCCTGGCCAGGGAGCCGGAGTGGGAGGAGCTCCCTGCGGACACGCCGCGCCGCATTCGCAGGCTCCTCGAGCGCTGTCTCGAGAAAGAGACGCCGGATCGCTTGCAGGCCATCGGCGAAGCGAGAATCGCTCTGCAGCAGTACCTGGCCAGCCCCGAGACCGAAGCAACCCCGGAGGCGCAGGTGGTCCAGGTCGCTCAGCCGAGCTGGAAGAGGATCCTTCCGTGGGCATTGTTCGGAGCTGCCGCAGTGGGCTTCGTCGCAGCGTTGCTGACACTCTGGCCAGATCCAACTCCACCGACGAGGCCGATTCGACTCGAAGCCGTGCTGGCCGAGGACCCCCTGTTCGTCAATCTCGGAGCCAGCGTCGTCTTGTCTCCCGACGGGTCTCGCATCGTCTACGTGACGACGGGCGAGTCCAACAGGACTCTCTTCACCCGCTCGCTCGATCAGCTCGCCGGCACCGAGCTGGTGACCGGCAACACGTCGAACGAGCCGTACCATCCCTTCTTCTCACCCGATGGGCAGTGGGTGGGATTCGCAGTCCGCAACGAGATCAAGAAGGTGCCCATTACCGGTGGCACGCCCATCACCCTGTGCGAAGTGGACGGCAGTCGCGGCGCCTCCTGGGGACCCGACGACACCATCGTGCTGGCACCGGATGGGTCCAGCGTGCTCCACACGGTGTCGGCCGCTGGCGGTGCCCCCGAACCCCTGACGACCTTCGACGAAGAGCGCAAGGACTTCAGCCATCGGTGGCCCCAGTTCACACCCGACGGCAAAGCGGTCATCTACACCGTAGGTTTCGAGGGTATGTCGACGGCGGATCAAGCCATCATCGAGGCGATCTCTCTAGAGACCGGCGACCGAAAGGTGATTCAGGAGGGCGGGTACTACGCTCGATACGTCCCGTCAGGACACTTGATCTTCATTCGAGACGGGACACTGTTCGGCATGTCTTTCGATGTCGACAGCCTGGAACCGACGGGCTCGCCGGCACCTCTTGTGCAAGGCATCACCACCGACAACGGTCCGGCCGGGGCACAGTTCAGCTTCTCGTCCAATGGCACCCTGGCCTACGTCAGCGGAGAAGTCGGTGTCCCGACCTACCCCATTGTCTGGGTGGACAAAGAAGGCAAATCCAAGACCCTCTGGGACACCCGCGGCAGCTATGGAGAGCCGACACTGTCGCCGAACGGCAAGAAGCTGGGGATCTCGGTGTTGCGCGATGGGCAATGGGATGTGTGGGTCTACGATCTCGAGCGGGAGGTGGCAACCCGGCTCACCTTCCACGACGGGTACGATGCCGACCAGGCATGGACACCCGACGGGGAGTACCTCATCTTCACCTCGAATCGAGACGGCATCGAGAGCCTCTATCGCAAGCGAGCCGACGGCTCCGGAGATGTCGAGCGCCTCATCGAGAACGAGGAGGCCTTCTACCCCTTTTCGGTGTCAGCCGATGGGAAGTTCCTGGCCGGAGAGATCGCCAAGGGAGGCAACCTCGATCTCTACATTCTGCCTCTCGATGGCAGCAGCGAGCCGGAGGTGTTCCTGGCCTCGGAGTTCGACGAGCGATATCCCGATTTCTCTCCGGATGGTCGGTGGATCGCCTACAGTTCCTCCGAGTCCGGGCGATACGAGGTCTATGTACGGCCCTTTCCAGCCGCGGGTGGCAAGTGGCAGGTCTCCGACGGCGGCGGTGCGTGGCCCCTGTGGTCCGGGGACGGCCGACGGCTGTTCTATCGCACCAACTCCGGCATCATGCAGGTCTCGGTGGAGGCCTCGGGAGAGAGCCTGAGCATCGGAACTCCGACAGCGGCGGTCGACGGACCCTACCGCGGCGGCATGTTCGGCATTTCGGTGGGTGGATACATCTTCGGAGACTATGACGTCTCTCCAGACGGAGAGCGGTTCGTCATGTTTCCCGAGGACACGGACGTAGCCCCCAAGACC
>JARFQS010000437.1 GCA_029287645.1 Thermoanaerobaculia bacterium
ATCCTACCTCAAGCGCCCTGGGTGGATGACACCGGCGAATTGGGGAAGAGCATGGTGACCTCCAGCACGCCGGAGGAGGTCTTCGCATCGACCTGGCAGCCACTCTTCTCGAAGACGGCCAGCATCTTCTCGTTCTCGGCCAGCACGTCGGCGGTGAATCCGCGTAGGCCCAGCCCTCTGGCGTACTCCATCAGGCGTTGTTGTAGCACCGTTCCCAGACCCTTGCCCTGCCAATCGGGGTGAATCATGTAGGCCACATCCGCCAGGTTCGTGGAGGGATCGACGTAAAAGCAGCCGCTGCCGACAATCGTCTCTTCCTCCCAGTCTCCGACGACGGCGGCAAAGGCCATCTCCTTCTCATAGTCGACACTACAGAGGTGTTGGGCCCTCTCGGAGGTCAGGGACTTCAAGTTGGTGAAGAAACGCGTGTAGATGTCCTCGGGAGTCAGGTTGTAGAAGAGGTCCTTCATCGCCGATTCATCGGTGGCGCGCGTCGGCCGAAGGAGAACCTCGGTACCCCCCTTGAGAGTCGCTCGGCGCTCCTGCTCGGCAGGGTAGGCTTTCCGACTCTTCAGGTGCTGCCCCGTCGCCAGGAGACCTCTCTGCTTGGCTGCGTCGAGGAGTTGCTCCCTATGGTCTGGGTGGGCGATCTCGATCAAGGCCAGGGCTCTCTCTCGAATCGACCTGCCGAAAAGATAGGCGATGCCGTACTCGGTGACCACGAAATGGACGTCGGATCGGGCGATCGTGACGGCCTCACCTTCCTGCAGAGCCGGCTTGATGCGCGAACTCTCACCGTTCACCGCAGTCGACGTCAGGCAGATGATGGACTTGCCACCTTCCGAGGCGGCTGCTCCACGAATGAAATCGGGTTGGCTCGAGACTCCCCCGTAGAGCTCGCCTTCGAACTGATCGGCACAGACCTGGCCGGTGAGATCGATGGCGAAGGCCTGCGTCACCGACACCATCTTGTGGTTGGACTCGATGGTCTTGCGATCGCAGACGCTCTCGATGGGTTGGAGCTCGAAAACGGGGTTGTCGTCGACGAAGTCATAGAGGCGCCTCGTCCCCATGCAGTAGCTGGCAACGATCCTCCCCGGACTCACCGTCTTCTCTCGACCGGTGACGACACCCTTCTCGACGAGATCGACGACAGGCTCGGTAATGACATCGGTGTGAATCCCCAGATCTCGTCGATTGTCGAGGTACTTCAGCATCTCGTTGGGTATCCGCCCGAGGCCGATCTGTAAAGTCGAGCCGTCGTCGATGATGCGCGCGATGTAGCGAGCGATACGCTTGGCTCTCTGCTCCGCAGGAGGATGCAGGTATTCGATGATCGGGCTCTCCACTGCCACGAACCGATCGATCGAGGCCAGGGGTATGCGACTGTCCCCATGGGTGCGTGGCATGGCTGGGTTGATTTCGGCCACGACTCGCGTCGCCTTGCGCAGGGCCGCCGGAATCAGATCGACGGACACGCCGAGCGAGCACATTCCGTCCTCGTCAGGCGGTGAGACCTGAATCAGGGCCAGATCTATGGGGATGCGACCGATGTCGATGAGGTGGCGGACCTGCGAAACCGAGATGGGTACGTAGTCGATCTTGCCCTGCTTGACCGTTTCGCGCGTATCACTGCCGACGAAGAAGACGCGGTGGCGGAACCGAGTGAACGGCTTGTCGTTGTAGATCGGGACGGCCCCGTCGGTGAGGAAGTGGACGAGCTCGAGATCCGACCAGGGCTGCGAAGCATCTTCGAGAGCCGCGATCAGGGTGCGTGGTGTCGCGCAAGCCGTGCCGATAAAGATGCGGTCTCCCGAAGCGGTCCCTTCGAGAGCCTGCTCCGGGGTGACGGCACGGTCCCTCCAGGACTCTCGGCTCGGCTGCCCTTGGAGGGGATCCGTCATTTGGCGTCTAGGGTTGGAAGCATGGCTCGGATAGCGGTTGCGGGTGTAGTGGGATCGCCGCCCTTCAGCTAGCTCGACTCCAACCCCAGACTGGGTCGTGCGGCTCGAGTAGGGCTCTGGCCCTCCCAGGTACGTGCAATGGCTTTGCGATGTCTGCGCGTCATGTTAGCACCATAGCGGAGTACTCCGCTGCCATTTCGGTGGCTGCTTGCTACCTTGGATGTAGTGACGGTATCTGCGCCAAGGCTGCAGGCAGCGTCGAAGTTCTGCGGCGACAGATGCGCGGAAGGAGTGGCCATGAAACCGTACCTCCCTTTCCTTGTGCTCGGAGTGCTCCTGGCGCCTTCGGTCGATGCCCTCGACTGGACTGAGGTGGGCGACGCGCCCAGCTATCCAGACGGCCAGGCCCAGAGGACCTTTGGTGATCGGCTCATCCAGAAGATCGAGGGCGAGCTGGATCAGGGAGGGGGGGACGCACGAGATGCGTACTGCATTCGGATCGTCGATCCCATCTCCTTCTTGGCGACCACGCATCCGCTCCTCCACCCTGACGCCGGTGGCAACTTCGACACCCGGCTCTACCTCTTCACTTCCGAGGGGATGCCGGTGCTTGGCAACGACAACGCCATCCAAGGTGGCTTCGGTCTGTCTTCGCTCAAGGTGAACGCCACGGATGGCTCGGGTTTCCTGCTGGGGAGGCCGGGTGAGTATGTGCTCGTGGTGGCCGGAGCGCCCGATGATCCAAGAGACGACGAAGATACGGCGCTCTTTCGGATCGAGGACGACCCATTAGCCATACACGCCGCGAATCCACTCAGTGGATCCTTCAGGGGATGGAGCCTCGAGGGGTCTGTCCATGAAAGCGGTTCCTACTCCGTGGGTCTGAAAGGGGTCGAAACCTGTGGGGTCGTCGACATAGCCATTGCAACGGTAGAGCGGAACCGGGTCTGTATCACCGATGGGGAAGGTGGCTTTGCAGCGTGTGGTGACGTGAGCGCCGATGAGGGCTTCAGTTACAAACCGGCCCTGGGCGACATCGATGGAAACGGATCGATGGACGTCGTCTTTGCCATGAACCTCTTCGACCCGAATCGAGTCTGCTTGGGAGATGGTAGGGGGGGCTTCACTGGATGTGCCGAAGTCAGCTCCGATGCCTTCGACTCTACGAGTGTCGCCCTGGGTGACCTGAATCGAGACGCGATGCTCGACGCGGTCTTTGCCAACTCGGGCGATCCGAGTCGCTACTGTCTGGGGGATGGGTCCGGCGGTTTCACGACCTGTTCGGATGTCGGCGCTGCGACTGTGGATGCCACGGGTGTGGCTCTCGGCGACCTGAACGGCGACGCCCGACTCGATGCCGTGCTGGCGGTCTCGGGTGCGGCCAATCAAGTCTGTCTGGGCAGCGGAACCGGTGGATTCAGTAGCTGCGCCGACGTGAGTGCCGACGTGAACGCCACCTTCCGCCTGGCCCTCGGACAGATCGATGGAGACGGCCTGCTCGACGCGGTCTTTGCGAATATGGATCAGGTCGATCGGGTCTGCTTCGGGGATGGCTCGGGCGGCTTCACGAGTTGTGCGGATGTAGAGGCCGGTATTTTCGCCAGCCATGGCGTAGCTCTGGGCGACCTCAATAGCGATCTGGCGACAGATGCAGTTCTTGCCGTCGCTGGCGAAGCGAGCCGGGTCTGTTTGGGGGACGGCTCGGGTGGGTTCTCTTGCTCGGCAATCGGCCCAGATTCCGAGCGCGCCTTCGATGTTGCCGTCGGTGACGTCGACGAGGACGGCCACCTGGATGCCCTGTTCGGCAGGACTCACGGACCCGAGCGAGTCTGCCTCGGGGACGGGGCCGGTGCCTTTTCTTGTAGCGATGTCAGTGCCGATTCGATGCTGGCCGCGGGCGTGGCGGCAGGTAAGTTGGACCTGCGGCTCCAGACGATCTTCTTCGATCACTTCGAGACGGGTGACAAGAGCGCCTGGTCCTTGGTTGTCGAATAGCACTGCACCGCGGTTTACGTCTCTCGGTCTGGCGGTCGAGACGCCCTGATAGCGATGTAGTAGCCGGTGAGATAGCGTGTCGGAAGTGCCTCGAGGCCTTCGAAGGCCAGATACGCTCTCAGCAGGAGTCGTCCGAGGCGATCGCCTCTCCACGCCCGAGTCAAGGAGTCGAGCCAGATGGCGGGAGCTCGCGGCACATGGGCGATGGCGGTTTCCTGTGTGACCTCGAGGCCCAGGCTCTCGAGCTGCTTGCGGGCCTGGTTCCGAGTCCAGGTCCGGCCCACGAAGTAGGGGACCAATCCCAATCGGTGAAGGAGGCGGTAGGGCAGGTGGTTGCGGATCCAGATGAGCGGGTTCTGCGGATTGTCGAGAGTCAACACCAGGACACCTTCGGGTGCGAGCCCAGCGGTGACTTCGGCCAGGCCCGAGGCCAGTTCCTCGTCGGTCTCGAAGTGATCGAGTGACGACCCCGAGAGGATCGAAGTGAGCGCCCCCGGCCGGATCGGGCTCTGCCTCAGGTCGCTGACCAGCAGGTGATGGCTTCCGAGGCCCCCGAGGTTGCTCCTGGCTTCTGCCACCACTGAGATCGAGCCGTCCTGCCCCACGCTCCCGTCGGGGAAGTCCGCCATCGGATGTTGCCTGCAGATGGCTTCCTCGAAGAGGTCGGTCTTGAGTCGTCGTCCAGGTGGCGCAGCTGCGAGCCAGCGCCTTGTCAGTCGACAGTAGACCTCCTTCATATAACCTCGCCAAATGCTCAGCGATGGCGCGCTTCGGAAGTCCTCGACGACTCGATCCCAGTTCTCGACAGTCATCGGGAGGGTGGGGTGCCCTGTCTGGCAGCATGTGCGTCACCAGAGGTAGAGCCGAAAGGCAGCTTTCGGAGCGGCAGGGGATCGAGGCCTGGCAGCTTGAGGATCGGCGCGGCATGAAACTGGGCGCCGAGTCGTTCGCGTGCTGCGATCGAGGGGGCGTTGTCTTTGTCGACGAGGTTGCAGCAGAACTGGAAACCCTCTTGCTCGAGCTGCGAGTAGACGGCCTCGGTCAAGCACTGGAAGATCTTTTGCCCTCGAAACTCCGGTCGGACGAAACTGTTGTAGGTGTAGCCTCCCTCGGGAGGTAGGCGCTGTACTCTCCAACTCAACAGGAAGACGTCTCGGGTATTGAGCCACGAATAGCCCGCGATCTCCTGGCCGTGCAACGCAACGAGACATCGGCTCTGTTGATCGGCCGCGGTTCGGCAGGACTCGGCCTGCTCGGGGTCGAGAACCGAGCTCAGGAGCTCGAGATCGCCGGCTGTCGCTTCTCGAATCATCAGGTCGGAGGAAGGTTCCACATGCTCCAAGGTCTCGAGAAGAGAACGCTCCCCGTAGAGCATGTTGTAGAAGCGAACCCCGAACAGCGCTGCGACTCGGCTGCTGGCGCGAATCCAGAGTGGCCTGCGATCGGACTTCGTCGCTGCCATTCAGTGTTCCAGGCCTAGCAGGCTTCGGGTCTGGGCAGGAGTGGCGATCTCCCGACCGTGCTCGGTGGCCAGGTCGACGGTGCGCTGCACCAGCATGCGATTGCTGGCCAAGGTCGTTCGCTCCTCGTCGAAGAAGATGTTGTCCTCGAGTCCAACTCGCACGTGCCCTCCACGTGCCATCGCCCATCGGTGAACCTGTGCCTGGCAGTCGCCGATACCGGCTCCGGCCCAGGTCGCACCCTCGGGCAGCGCTCCCAGCATGAGGTCCAGCGTCGGTTCATCCGCCTGGCCAGTCGCGATATTGCCGAGAAGCAGATTGAAATAGCCGGGCGCCTCGAGGAGCCCTTTCTTCATGAGGTACTTGCCGTAGTTGATCATCCCGGCTTCGAAGACCTCCAACTCGGGGCGGATCCCGCGTTCCAGCATTCGTCGAGCCAGCCCCTGGATCGTCTCGGGAGAATTGATGCTGGCGCTGCGTGCGAAGTTCATGGAGCCGAGAGTCAGACTGGCCATGTCCGGCTTACACTCCCCTTCGAGGCCCAGGACTGCTGCCCTGTCCTCCAGTCTTGGGTGAGTGCGGCCGCTGGTCGTCACGCAGAGGATGAGATCGCGCCGCTCACGTCGGATACCTCGAATGATCTCTGCATAGGCCTCGGGGTCCTGTGTCGGCAGGCCCTGGCTGTCTCGCGCATGCAGATGGACGATG
>JARFQS010000444.1 GCA_029287645.1 Thermoanaerobaculia bacterium
AAAAGAGACACTACCAAGACTCCTACCCAGACCGTCACCAGGGACTTACGGTACATTGAGGAACTCCTTGCTTTCGGAATGTGGCGTTTGACGTCCAAATCTACGTTTTGAAACGAAAACCTCGACGCCACTGTAACAGAACGTTCAAAGGACCTTCAATAGCCAATAGCCGATTCGAGATCGAGCCTACTCCTTGAAGCCGGACCAGACGGGTGCGGAGTTGTTGCCTTCCGTCGTCAATTGCTTCCGGTTTCCGCCTGTGGCGTCCATCACGTAGATCTGAGTGGTGGTTCCGCTGCGCGACGTACGCTTCAGGGTGTACAGGATCCTGCGTCCGTCGGGAGAGAAGGAGGGCGTCTCGTTGCTTCCACCACCACTGGTCAGCAGGCGGCTCTCCAGTGTCACCACATCGGCTACGGCCACATCGAAATTACCAGTACGACGTGAGGCGTAGACGATGCGTGTTCCATCCGGGCTCCAGGCCGCGCCGTCGTTGTAGTTGCCTTCGAAGGTCACCCGGCGGAGGTTGGCTCCCTCGGCATCCATGATGTACACCTGGGGTGAGCCGGTGCGGCTCGAGGTAAACGCAATCTCTCTTCCGTTGGGACTCCAGGCTGGATTGGTATCGATCCCGGAGGAATGGGTCAGCTGCTGCAACCCGCTACCATCCCGATTGCTGATGAAGATCTCGGTGTTTCCGTCCCCGATCGATCGAGCGAAAGCGATCCTCCCGCCGTCAGGAGAAAACGAAGGGGAGATGTTCAATGAACCCGTGGTGATGACCGGAGTCTTTCGGCCGCTGCTGAGATCCACCAGGTAGATATTGGGCGTGCCCGAGTAGTACGAGATGTAGGCGAGCTCACGCCCGTTGGGATTCCATTCCGGGGACATCGAGATCGACTTGTGTGCGGTGATGGGACGTTGGTTCGCCCCGTCGGAGTCCATCAGGTAGATCTCCTTGAATCCGCTTCTGTCGGACGCGAAGGCGATGCTGGTCAGCGCGAGGCCTTGCCGTCCACTGAAATAGAGAATGATCTCGTCGGCGAATGTGTGCGCGATTCGTCGTGCGATGGATGGGTCGCCCCGGTACCTCTTACCGAGCACCACCTTGCCGCTGGCCAGATCGAAGACCCGCCCTTCGAGAATCAGGCGCCCCTGGTCCTGTTTGACCACGGCCCGCAACAGGAGCTCGTTGCGCAGGGAGCGATAGAGCTCGAAATCCCGTTCGTCGACTCCAGTGAGCGAGAGGACGGAGAGCTGCATTGGGCCCTGCACATCGAAGACTCCGCTCTGATCCAGATCCGTTCTCAGTGTTTGCTCGAGGAGGTCGGCCGCATCTCTCACCTGCGGGCCAAGAGCGCCTTGTCTCTCGACGGTTGGCATCGCCATCCGGAAGCGAGAGCGTTGGCGTCCTTCAAGGACGACATTGACCTCCGGGTCGGTGAGCTGATCATCGCTGGTTGGAGGTTGCTGCGAAAACGCGCTACCGGAGACCGACCCCATAACGAGTAGGACCAGTAGGTAGAGCGCCATCGTGTTGCTCGTGACTCGGATCATGCTGAGGTACCTCGAATGTTCACCTGAGGATGAGATTGACCCCCAGAGATTTATGCTGATAGCTCTGCGGCAGGTGGGGGAAAGGAGCCGCTTGCTGCACAGCGCGTAGGCCAGCCAGGTCGAAGGAGTTGTAGCCGGAGGATTGGGAGACACGCACATCTGAAATGCTACCGTCCCGGTGGATTCGAAAGTGCACCGCAGCCTCGACCTGTCCGCCGATCGAGGGGCGCAGCCAATTGGCGCTGATCATGGCCAGCATCTGATCGACGTAGTAGCTATAGACGAAGTCGGGATTGTCGAGCCCTCCGACAGTGGCGCCCAGAGGCGAAGTGCCAAGGGAGCTGCCAAGGGGAGATCCGAGTCTCTGGCCTAGCTCGGGTGCGGAGCTCGCCGTCTGACTGGGGACCGGCTCGGAAATCTGTGGCGTTGGGGACTCCGTTGTTCGAGAATTCCGCTCCGGCTCGGGTAGGGCGACACTCTCAGCAGCGGGCCTCTTCGGCTCGGGCTCAGGTTCAGCTTCTGCGACAGGTGGCGCTGGTGTTTGAGTGGCCTTCTGCTTGGGTGTCGTAGCGGGCTCACTGACCCCGAGGGCTTGAACGGGGACGATCTGAACAGCAACGAACTCGAGCGGCTCGGGTTCGTCGGCAAAGACAAGGGGCGCCACCAGAACCGTGGCGAACAGGATCACGTGCAGTGCCAAAGACAGGAGGAGACTCGGCTTCCGAAAAGCCTCGGATCCGCTTTGAACGCGGCTGTCGAGTAGCGTGTCGATGTTCTCGTGCACTTGACCGGCCCAACGTCCTAGTCGGGCTGTTCCGTGACCATCCCGACATTGAGAACGCCGCCGTTGTTCAGGATGGCGAGCACCTCCATGATGGTTCCGTAGGGCAGCTCGCGGTCTCCCTTCAGAAATACCGTGTCCTCGCCCCGAGCCTCCAGGAGAGGTGCCAGGCGTTCCATGAGCTGACTCGGGTGAATCGGCTCTTCTTGCACATATACGAGGCCGTCCCGATTGACCGACAACACCAGCGGATCGTCGACTCTGAGCGCAATCGGCTCGGCATCTGCCTGCGGCAAGGCCACCTCGATTCCCTGATGCAACATCGGAGCCGTGATCATGAAGATGATCAGCAGTACCAGCATCACGTCCACCAGCGGCGTGACGTTGATGTCGGCGAGCTCGGAGTGGTTCTCTTCGCCGAGCCCTGTGGTGGAGAAGGCCATCGGTCAGCTCACTTTCCTAGAGGAAGTTCCTCTCCGCGAGATTCAGGAACTCGAGGGTGAAGTCGGTCATTTGTGTTCGGAAATCACGAATGCGGTGCGCGAAGTAGTTGTATCCCATGAGCGCGGGAATCGCTGCTCCGAGTCCGAGTGCCGTGTTGACGAGCGCTTCGGCGATCCCGGGTGCTACCGCCACGAGCGACGTCGACCCGCTGGCGCCGATGTCCTGAAAGGCCACCATGATTCCCCACACAGTTCCGAAGAGGCCGATGAAGGGGCTGGCGGCGGCGGTCGTGGCCAGCAGACCGGTGCCCCGGCTGAGTAGAGAGACCTCGACGTTCGCGGCACGATTCAGACTTCGCTCCAGCCCGGTCAAGGACTTGATCTTGTAGGCCTTCTGATCCTGCGGATGATCCTGATTGTAGGCCTTGACCTGGGCGTCGATCTCTATGTAGCCAGCTCGAAACAGGCTGACGAGCGGCGACGCCTGAAGGCGATCCGCTTGGGATGCAACCTCACTGAAGCGTTGACT
>JARFQS010000485.1 GCA_029287645.1 Thermoanaerobaculia bacterium
GGCAAAGAAGGGCCTCTCGGGCGTCTCCCGGATCCAATCGATCGCCTCCTCGATCTCGTCCGTTCGCCTGTATTTCTCGAAGCCTCTGGCGAATCCATAGAAACCGGAGACGTTGCCCCCGCCATGGAATCCTGCGGTCGCGTAGCCGTTCGCCTGGAGGATCTCGGGTAGCGTCGAGACCGACGACGAGAGCACCTGCCCGGTCTTCCCCTTGCTGTTGCGCACGCCATGCACGGACGGGTAGAGCGACGTGAACATGGACATGTGGGAGTCGGCCGTGTGGTACGAAGTGCTGTAGGCGTTCTCGAACACGACAGACTGCGCCGCCAACGCATCGATGGCTGGCGAAGTCTCTCGCCCGTAGCCGTAGGCCCCGAGGTGGTCGGCCCGCAGGGTGTCGATCGAGATGAACAGTACGTTGCATCCTTCGCATGAGGCTTCGACCGCGAGTCCCTCGGGACTCCCAGTGCACCCGAGCCCGAGGAGTGTCGCTATCAGCAGCCACATCACAGCCAGGGCGGTCGACCTTCGGCAATGGCTTCGGGTGTCCAATCTCATGGGGCCTCCGCCCTCTGCCGGTGATCCGCACTCGGCAGGCCGTCCAGAAAACCATCTCTAGTGAGAATCGAGTCGAAGATCTCATCGGTCACGATCCGCCTCCCCAGCGCGTTGAGGTGACAGCACTCGTCCGCGTAGGTGGTCTCCTGCGTGTCGGAGAACACCTCTGTCAGGTCGAGGGTGAAGATCCCCTCGGATCCGAGGTCACTGTATAGCTCGCGGACTCGCGGATACCACTCTGGAACGAAGCGGGACAGATTCTCACTGGTGAGGAACTCACGCTTCTCTTCGTCGCTGAGCGGCTTCGAATTCGGTAGATACTGGTTCGGCTGCAGTACGAACAGGGTCGGTACATCTCCAGCCCACCCCACTGCGTCCGCGCTCCGCATGTAGCCTCGGAGCTTCTCCAAGAAGGCGCTGAAGATCAGCTCGAGATCGTCGCTCTCGACAACCTGCGGGTAGACACGCTCGTTGGCCGCTTCCTCATCCAGCTCGGCTCGGAGCTCGCTCACATTCTTCATCATGACCGCTGTCACCGCTCTCCACACCATGTGCACGAACATGCTCTGCTTCAAGATAGGAGCCGATGCGAAGGCGGTTACCGCGTTCTGTCGGTCCCGGTTCCTCGTCAGCTGGGCGACGATCCTGAGCTCGTCAGGACTGAAGTTCCCTTCACCGAGAACTCTCCAGTACTTCCATTTCGGGAAATCCGCAGGGAACTCATGGTTCGCCACGTTGGTGCCGAACTGGTGGATCTCGTTGAACCCCCCTATGAAGATCGCCAGATCAATCGTATCCAGGTAGTAGATGAAGTTGAACAGATCGATGGGTTGCTTGTAGCCACCCAGAGTGAAGTTCAGGAATTCGACCCTTTCGTAGCCCTTTTCGCGGATTCGAGGTAGCAGTAACCCTTCCAACTGACCTCGACGGACCTTGTCGATGTGAAAGAAGATATTGCCGGCTACCGACCCACCGAACACGCCGACCACAAGGGTTTTTCGATCCGGCTCGTAGGGGTAGGTCTTGTCGGAGATCAAGCCTGCGTTGTTGACCCCTACTTCGCTCCAGGGCTCGAGGGTGTATCCAAAGTAGGGATGCAGCTGAAACTTCTGGTTGTTCCAGAAGCGGAGGTCACCGGGATTCTTTCCCGCCATGACGATGTTGACGTGCCTGCTCTTCTCTGGCGCGAGATCGGCGTACCTCAGACCCTCGACGACCGACAGATACACCCAAGAACCCGCTTCAAGCAGGATCAGCGTGAGCGCGATCAGCAGAAGAGCACTCGTGGCCTTTTTCACGGTCTCGTACCGGTCTGATGCAGGAGATAGGAGTTACAGGACGCGCCGATTGTGCCAGAGCCCCCCGGCTTCGGCAAGAAAAGAAAAAGGCCCTCTGACCAGAGGGCCTTCGGAAAAACGAACAGGCTTGCCGTCTCTAGCGGGTCGAGGTGTACTCGTCCAGATAGATACTTCCGTTGACACCGGCGGTGATGGCGTCGGGGTCACCGCCCGGAGCGCCCAGTCGGACCTCGTCGATATTGTGAGTGGCGAAGTTGAGGTTCTCTCGCCGAGCCAACTCGTTCCCATCCCGGTAGATCACGACAGTCCCCGGATTTCCGGCGGTCCAGTCGATCTTGATCTCGCTGTCTTTGTTGCCCAGGAAGAACTCCCCGATAAAGGCGAAGTCTCCGTTGTTGTTTCTCTGCAGAGTGGCCAACCTGTAACCGGTATCTTGCTTGTTTCTCTTCACGGTCACGAACAAATGCTGGCGGGACGAAGCCGCATCGCTGTAGGCCTTGAGAATTCGCATCCGTCCAGGCAGGTTACTGGCACCGAAAGTCGGCAAAGTGATGTCGTTCGGGTCGACGCGGAAGGTGATCACGACATGAGACTCGGCATCCGGATGCGTAGAGGCGACGTAGGCCTGGTCCTGATCCGTGATCTGGACCTCCAAACCGCAGGGGCTACCGCCGCATGCTGTGCCGACCGAGCCTGTAAGCGCCGCAGCGGCGTTGACA
>JARFQS010000561.1 GCA_029287645.1 Thermoanaerobaculia bacterium
CATCGTCAACGGTACCCAGCCTCTTGTCGTTGTTGATCCGATCCAACTCGGCGGAAAAGATGGTTCCGCCGCCGCCCAGGTAGGGATTCAGCTTGTTGGCCGAGCCGTATCCGAAGTTGTAGGTGAAGCCCAGGTCCCAGGCCGTGACGCGCAAGTCGGCGGTGTCACCGACATCATTCACCGTCTCGAAATCGCTGAAATGGCTACCGCGCAGCTCGATTTCCATGCCTCTGCCGAGGTAGAAATCGACCCAAGCGCCACCACCGAGAGAGTCGCTCGCATCCTCGGTCGTCCACCAGGCGCCATAGACGCCCACGCTACCTGCCATAGCGGGAGCCGCCAGCAGGACAGCTAGACCCAACGTCATCAACGCCTTCTTCATCTTGAACCTCCCTTTCCAGATACCCACGTCGGCCAACGGCCGAAGCCGGGATCTCGTTTCCGGTATCGTTCTCTCGTCTCGATTCTTAGACAAAAGTCGCGGGAAACGCAAGGACAGCCTCCACAATCAAGTCGGATGAGGCTGTCCGCCAAGGGTGAGTGAGTTCCACTCAACCCTTCTACTCCTGGCCCTCCAGCAGGGTCGGATCACCAGCGAAGGCCTGCTGCAGCCAATCGGCAAGGTAGGGAAACTGAGCCACCAGATCGGCCGCTTTCAGCTCTCCGCCCTTCTTGCCAGCCAGTTTGAACACCGCTTTTGCGGGTGCCTTGCCTTCCCTTTCGGCAAGAAGCTTGGCTGCGGCGTAGAACTGGGCTTCCGACCAGAGCCATTGGGTCAGGGAGTCTGGCTCGAGGGCCTGGCTCACAGGATGAGCACCGGGGCCACCCCCCTGCTCGGAAAGACTGGCGAAGACTCCGTCGACCTCCGCCACTCGCCCGGCTTCGTGCTTCTGGAGGAACGATCGAGTCATCACCTGCACGAGAAGACCCTCGATCCAGGGCTGATCGCCGGAGATCCCGCTGCCTGCGAGACACATCTCGAAAGCCTCGACCACCGCCACCAGATTGTGCAGGGCGATACTGGCCACCTCCTCCGGACTGCCTCGGAGCGGAGTGCCTTGAATCACCGGCAGTCGTCGTCCCAACAGATTCCGCCAAAGCTCGACAGTATCGGCATCTCCCCACGTGGCGACCGCGAGCTCTGAGCTGCTCATGCTCTCGGGTAGCCCATAGGGGCGCTCGACCTCGGCGGCTCGCCATTCCTCCGGTCCCAGAACGTAGACCACGAGGGGCAAGCGGCTACGCGCCCAACCCTTACAGTCGGCGACCACGAATTCGAATCGGTCCTGGACGTGCGAGGCTCGATCGAGAGCACCAGGCGCGTAGCGGATCTTGACGGCATCGCCTCTCAGATCCAGGAGGAAGGACAGCGGCGAATAGCCACTGGAAGAGTTGGCCAGGGCGACCACGGTCGACAAGCAGGACAGCCCTACCACGGCCAGAACCGTAACCAGGAGGTTCCCGCGCTTTTTGATACGTTGCAAACCAGCCTCCCAGGCGCCAACCGGAAACGTGCCGATCGGGTCGGGGGTAGTCTAGCCCGAGTCAACCCGTTTCACGTGTGCAATTCGTCGAGAGAGACAGGAGGAGGCCGCGCTCGCTGCTACAATTTCCCCGTGTTCGGCTACCGAATCGCCCACCATGGAGGACCCGAGGTCCTCGAGTGGTGCGAGCTTCCCCGCCCCGAGGTACAACCCGACGAGGTGCTGGTTCGCGTGCGGGCCTGTGCGCTCAATCATCTGGATCTCTGGGTCAGGAATGGGGTCGAAGGGCATGGCTTTCCCCTTCCCTTGGTTCCGGGAAGCGAGATCGCCGGGGAGATCGCGGAGGTCGGAGCGGTCGCAAAGGATCTCGATCTCGGCCAGCCGGTCCTCGTGGCACCCGGCGTTTCCTGCGGAAACTGTCCCGCCTGCCTCTCGGCCAACGACCCATTCTGTCGCGTCTACGGAATCTTCGGAGAGGATCGCGATGGCGGCTACGCGGAGTACGTGGCCGTGCCCCGACGCAATATTCTGGAGGTCCCCACTGGCCTCTCGTTCGTAGAAGCTGCAGCCATTCCGCTGGTCTTCCTCACCGCCTGGCACATGCTCGCGGTCCGAGCCGGGCTCCGCCCACTGGAGGACGTATTGATCCATGCGGCGGGCTCGGGCGTCTCGTCGGCGGGTATCCAGATCGCCAGGCTGCTCGGAGCCAGGAAGATCATCGCCACCGCCAGCACCGAAGACAAGCGGCTCCAGGCCGTTCGGCTGGGAGCGACTCACACGCTGGACTACGCAAGTGGCGGTTTCGCAGGCAAAGCTCGGGAGATTACCGAAGGCAAAGGGGTCGAAGTCGTTTTCGACCACGTCGGCGGATCGATCTTCGAGCAAAGTCTCAAGGCCCTGGCCTGGGGTGGCCGGGCGGTCCTCTGCGGCTCCACCGCCGAACCCACGGCCAACATCAACCTTCGGGCGGTGTTCTTCAAGAGCCTGTCGATCCTCGGCTCGACCATGGGCAGTCTCGCCGAGCTGAAAAGTGTGCTGAGGTTTTTCGACACGGGTCAGCTGAGGCCCGTGATAGATCGGACGCTCCCTTTGGAGAAGGCGCCCGAGGCGCAGGAGCTACTGACCGACCGGGCTCTTTTCGGCAAGGTCGTTCTGACGGTGGGCGATCCCGAGGTCGCGTGCAACACCCCTGTTCCGACGATCGAGACAACGCCAGACGAGAGCGAGGCCAGCTCATGAGCCAGCACAACGAGAAGGAAATCCGCACCATCACCGTTCTCGGAGCCGGCACCATGGGCCGGGGAATCGCCCATGTTGCCGCTACCGGTGGGTACGGGACCTGTCTCTTATACACA
>JARFQS010000609.1 GCA_029287645.1 Thermoanaerobaculia bacterium
GACTACGACTCCGCTGTGCAGATGGTCCTCGATGACGAAGTCGACGCTTTGGTAGCAGACATGACGATCTGCATCCTCACCATGCTTCGCTTCCCGGACAAGGGCCTCGCCACATTGACCGAGCCTCTGTCCATCGAGCCCGTGGGAATCGCCCTTTCAGCCGGTGATCCACAGTTCCGCAATTTGCTGGAGAACTACATCCGCGCCTTCGAAGGCCTGGGTGTCATGGACGAGTTGCGCAAGAAGTGGCTCGAGGACGACTCCTGGATTGCAGCCCTACCCTGAGCGGGATTCAGGACGACCCCGGCACGCTCATCGCATGCGGATGAGCGCAGGGATCTGTTGACCCGGCAGGGGCTCGCTCCAGGTTCGGCACAGGCGCCCGATGCAGAAGGCGCCATAGCTTCCGATCCGACGGTATCCGACGGATTCGGGTACGGCGAGCCCCGCCTTGTTCTCCACCGCCACCACTCCCAGAGACCGGCGAAATCCTCTTGCAGCATAGTGGTCCGCAACAAAGGCGGCCCGTGCCGTTGCCAGATGTAGGCTCCTGTACTCGGGATTCGTGTAGGAGTCGAAGACGAAGATCTCGTCCTCCTCTAAAGCCAGATCCCTTCTGAGATACTCGATCGGCCCTCGCCTCACGGCCACCCATGCGGTGTGGACGACTGCGCCCTCGATGGACAGGGCGAAGCACACGTCACCCCTTTCGACTCGCTCCACAAACGACTTCTGGGACAGGGATCTCCGAAGGCCGTCCCTACTCCTTGGGAACTCCGTACGGCCCAAGGCTCGAATGCTGACTTCGAGAGACAAGGTCGGCATCGGAGGTGGTGGGGAGAGCTCCCTCGCCACCAGCACCATCTCTCTGAGAAACGTCGTCTTTACCTTGGTGTACAGGGTGCTGACCTGGCGCGGTAGACGGCTCTGCAAGCTCATTCTCTTGTAAGGCGTGGGCATTCAGAGATTCGGGGAGGGTCGGCATCGAAGCGCAAAAAAAACGGGCCGCCCCGAAACATCGGAGCGGCCCTCGAATCCTACGCGCCTGAGGCGCTGGCCAATCAACTATCCATCTTGACCACGTTCTCGGCTGCCGGGCCCTTCTGGCCCTGGACAACGTCGAACTGCACCCGATCGCCCTCGGAAAGCGACTTGAAGCCACTTCCCTGGATCGCGGTATGGTTGACGAAGCAGTCCTTCGACCCGTCATCCGGGGTGATGAAGCCGAAGCCCTTGGTGTCGTTGAACCACTTTACGATTCCTGTAACGCTCATCTACTACTCCTACTGACTGGAACCGGCCTCTCGAAAGTCCGTGCTGACCGGCACCCATTTGCTTGCGGGCACGTACCGCCTGGTTGGATCGCTCCAAAGTCGTCTCGGTGAGTCGCCCTGGAACGGTGGCCACCGAAGGCACAAAAAAAAGGACCGATGCCTGCTTCAGGTCCTTTCGTTCATTAACCTTGGCCGCCTCGACGAATCAACTGAGATTCGTCATTTCGAGCGAAGGCTAGCAGGAATCGTACCGTTTGTCACGCTCTTTCTGCACACCTCGCTTCCTTCGATTGGAACCTAGCCTGCGTTCTGCTGCTGAATCCACGCAGCCAATCGATCCACATCGGCCGGATTCAGGTTCCCGGGATCGGCCTGTTTGCGCTTCAACCAGTCTTCCATGACTTCCATCATGATCGCCGCCCTATCCGGATTGGCCTCGACGTAGCTCGTGTAGGTACTGGTGGCGTTGCCCAGCATGTTCAACTCCATCAGGGTCATCGCCCACCCTTCGAAGTTCTCGAGATCCTCCGGAAACCGCCGAACCGCAGCGGCGTAGACTTCGAGCGACTGCTCCAATTGTCCCCACTCCCTGAGTGTCTCGCCGAGCCCCGCGTAGGCCTCAGACATCTTCGGGGCGAAGCCGATGGCATCCGTGAACGACTTGGCCGCGCTCTGGTACGTCTCCTGAAGCTTGGCCTCCAACTTGGCCTTCTTCTCCGGATCCTCGGTCTCTGTGATGCGACTCCTGATCTTCCTGGCTTGCGCCAGAGTCCGATTCCCCTCCGCGTACTCGATCTTCGCGGTCTGGGCCACGTTGCCGAGATCCGACCGCTCGAAACCGGTATCCCATTCGTTCGCCAACTCGGGGATCAGCTCCGTTTCCTCACTCTGTGCCAGAGCCGAGTCGCTTGTCATCAGCGTCAGGGGTCCGAGCCCGAGCAGTACTACCAGTGGTATGAGCCAACCACGGCGTGAGAGTTTCATTCGAGGCCTCCTTTCGCCAGGGTGATTCTACCTCGGATCGATCCTTCACCCCACCTGACAGCGAGCAGAAGACCTCCGAATCGACGGGCCTATGGTGTAGTCTCGGCCGAGCAGATCGACCCGGGCAAAGGTCTCACAATGGCAGCACTCGGTATCGTCCTGGCATTCATTGGTTTCTGGGTCATGTCGCTGGCGCGAAAGACAGAGGGTGTCAGCGGAGCTCTCTTCTTCCTCATCGGGCTGGCCCTGCTGTTGATGGGTTTCTATATGGCGCTACTCGAAGACGGTTCAGGAGCCTCGCGTTGGATGCCGTGGCTGGAGCGTTAGAACCAAGTTTCGAAGGAGTATCTCGATGAAGTCCACCGCCGTTCTCTCACTAGGAATCACGGCTCTCTCAGCGTTTGCCGCCGCGATGGTCCAGGCCCAGCCTGTGATC
>JARFQS010000059.1 GCA_029287645.1 Thermoanaerobaculia bacterium
TGTGTATAAGAGACAGGCGGCAGCGTGACGGCAAGAATCAGCTGGGCCGCGTTGCGCATGGGTGACCTCCCACCCGGATCTGACTCCGGGTCAGATCAGCTCCAAGACCAGCAAGCTGACACTCATCACCAGCATCAGGAAAGCCGGTAGAGATTTAATCGCGGGGTCCTTCACCTTGATGTGCATCACCAAAGCGCCCACCATCAGGACCGCGACGAGGGCCGCCGCCGGCAAAACCAACCCGTCGATCCAGATCCCGGCGATCAGCATGATCGCCGAACCGACCTTGAGCAATCCAACCAGGTAGAAGAAGAAGTCTGGAAGGCCATAGGCCGCGAACTCCTCTTGGAGCGACCGGGCATCTCCTCCGCGGTACGGCGTCGCCGAGCCAGTACGCACCAGCCAGACGTTGAGCAGCCCCAAGGCCATGACTACCTGGAGTACAACCGATATAGAAAACGGCATGCTCTCACCTCCCTGTTCTGAACCTCTACGCTACCACCAGAAAGGCGACCCCGCTGAATCACCTCGTCGATCCGATGGCAACGCCTTTTCAAGTGCGGCCTTTCCCTTCTTGGGACTGAGCTGGCTTTGCTCAGACGGGATGGCCTCCGAACTCGAGCGCTTCGGCTGAGGTCGGCTCGGGCAGCCACCGTTGGACTCGAGCGCCCGGGCACTGCTATTGGCTGGTCAAGTAAGAGACTGCCTTTCGCCCCGCCTGCACACCCGACAACGTCGAGTAGAAGACACTACTGCCTTTAGTCCCTGCTCCCGCGAGAAAGAGACCGTCAATGCCGCACCTGCCATCCGGAAATCGAGCCGGGCCCATCTGGTCCGGAGTCACCTCGGGCCCGTAGATCCCCCCCTCCACCAAGCCGATTCCCCTCGCGAGCGTCAGGGGGGTGATGACTTCGACAAACTCCAGATGTCGGGAAAGCTGAGGGATGAAGCGTTCCAGGGTCGAGACGAGCTGGTCTGAGAGCTCGGCCACAAGAGCCTCGTACTCCTCGCCTCGGTCTGCAGCAGCGAGGTCGGCCCATCGCTCGAAGGCCGCGTAGCTTGCTCCGGCCAGGACTTCCAGGCTGTGATGCCCAGGCGGTGCCAATCCCGCCGCGGGATCGCGGACCGAAGGACTGTTGACAAAGAAGCAGTCGGAGACTCTGGGTGAGTCCGCAGCCATGGTCGCTGCGAAGATCTTGTTGACATCATATCCAGCGTAGGGCACCAGATTCCCACTGCCGACACCCAAAGCGGGCAGATCGAGGTCGGTACCGATGAGAAGCCCGAATACACTGGCCGAGGGTCGCAGCCCCTTCGCCTTCTTCGCGACCCCAGAGGGCACCAGATTCGGGTTGACCAGCTGGCCAAACGTGACGACCGGATTCACATTGCTCACGACCACCCTGGAGGTCGCCTGTTTCCCGCCTGCAAAGGTGACAAGGAACCCTCCATTGCGGCGATCGATGCTAGAAGCTCCGGCAGAGGTTCGTACCTCCGCCCCGCGTTGTTCGAGCTCGTCCACGAACGCATCGCGCAGCGCCCGGCTGCCACCGCGAGGGTAGTAGCCTCCTGAGAGATAGTGATACCAGGTGCCTACTCCGTAGCTCACAGCGGCCCGCTCCGGGGGCAATAAGAAATCGAACCAGGGGGCCGCGAGAGCGGTCTGGAGCCGAATATCGGAAGTCACAGTGTCGAGGAGAGCTTGATAGGGAACCCGGCCGTACCTCAGCATCACCGGGTTTCTCACCACCCAACCCAGCAGCTGCAACGGGCGAGCTTCGATGTCCATGAAGCTCTCCGAAGCGCGCGTCACCTTCTCATAGATTCCGAAATACTTCTCGATGCCGCTGGCCTCCTTGGGAAAGAGCTGAATGAGTTGCTCTTTGAAGCGCTGCTTGCCCTTGCAGAGCCGCAGCTCGAAGTCCGGAAAGACGTAACGGTCGATGGCCTCGGGGTCGAGCTCGATGAACTCGATCCGATCCAGCAGCCCGAGCTCGTTCAGAGCCTCCCAGAACTTCTCACCCTCCCCGAGCTCGCCCACGTAATGGAGTCCCATATCGAACGTGTAGCCGGCTTTCTCGAAGGGTCTGAGGCACCCCCCCAGTCCAGGTGTGGCTTCCAGCAGCAGAACGGAGTGGTCATTCCGTGCGATCCTGACGCTGGCCGCCAGGCCACCTGCGCCGCTTCCGACGACGATTGCATCGTAGTCCGTCATCGCACCCTCCCATCGGGAACGAGAATCGGTTACTTGTTCTGGTCAGCTCCGCGGCTGAGCTTCCTTTGTCGGGCTACACAAAACCCTACTCCTGCCCGCCGCGGGTGTCCAGAAAACGGGTGAAGGACTGAGCTCAGCGCACCATCGGACTCGCCATCAAGGGGCAGATAGCGCAGCACTCGTGCTGGAGACCCGGCGTCAGGCCATGCAGAGCCGCTCGGTCCGAAGGCGACTCGAGGAAGATTCGACCTGAATCAGTGCCTCTCCTTCTTCCTATCTAGCGTGTCCTGCCCGCAGATCTCTTGGAGAGCAGTGCCAGAATCACCAGACCCATCAGAAACACCGCAGTGCAAAACAGGCTGGCCTCAGGACCGAAATCTCCCCCACTGAGCAGTGGTGAGCCGGTAGGGCGAAGATTCATCAGGGAGTGCTCAGTCTCGAACGCACCGCTGAGCGTGATTCCGAAGAAACTGGCCTGCGCCCAATTCCAAGTGGCGTGCCAGCCCATGGCTCCCCAGATTGAACCCTCGTAAAGGTAGTAGAACGCCAGGAATGCGGCAAACAGAACGAGATTGAGATTGGCCACGATACTGGTGCTGCCGTGAAGGCCCGCAAACAGGAGCGATGAGGCGAGGAGTCCGATCCAGGGAACATAGCGAGCACCGAGCACTTGGACCAGCCACCCTCGCCACATGATCTCCTCGGCCCCGCCTTGCACCAAGAATCCCGCTAGCATCAGCATCACACCTACAACCACGCCGACACCGATCGGCCGATCGGCCGACGGGTCGAACTCCACAGTTCCGGCCAGAGCCATCATTCCGATGGTCGCTGCCAGCATCAAGAATCCGATCGCCAGCCCCACCAGGTACTTCTTCAAACGGCTTTGCGCTTCGAGGCCAACCGTAGAGAACGGTCTCCTCTCGTACCCTCGAACCCACAAACCGAGAGAGACGATGCTCAGCAGGAACGGAGCAATAAGGTAGAACGCGCCTCCCCAGATCTCCACCAGAGCGTCTTCGTTCCCATAGATCACGTCCGTCGCAACGGCAAAGGGGACGAAGGAGACAACGATGATCATGAAGATGGCGAGAATCGCCATCAGGATGTTGGGGAGTCTCCGGCCTCGCCTGGCGAGGTCGAAGACTTCGTTGTCTTTGCGAAGCAGCAGAGCAAGACCGGAAGTGGGCATGGACTCCTCCAAGATTTGTTATTCGGCTCTCACACGAGCACTCGAACGCGGGACCGAAGGTCGAGACGACCGGTGAAAAATCCTCTTCACATGGGCGGTGCCGAGCACCTCTGCCGGAGACATGGCGATCTCGAGGATCCGCACCACGGGCATGCCACTCCTGTTGACCGCTGCTAGAGCGGCGTGAGCGCCACTTCCCGATCCAAGATCGTATCCTCGGCCCGGTATACCTCTTTCATGCCACCCTTTCCGAACTTGTCGAAGATCTTGTAGTGCCCCAGGATCTGACTCACCATGCGAGGCCATCCTTGCTCTGGCTAGTCCCTATCCTACGCCCTTGCCTGTCCACAGCACTACCCACAAAACCAACTGGAAAGGAGAAGGCCGGGCGCGAGGCCCGGCCTTCCAGTGAGATCGTGGTGCAGGAGGATCAGTGCCGCGGACCTCCATAGATGACCCTCCCTCCGTGCCGATAGGCGAAGTGTTCCGCATGCCCACAGCTCGTCGGAGGAGGTTGGTGACCGGGAGGCCGATCGTAGAACCAGACCCTACATTCACCAGGAGGCGGGAGATGCCCGGCGGGAATGTGGTGTGTCCGACAATGACGAGGACTCTCTTGATAGGAAACAGGTGCGGGGACCGGAGCCGATCCGCCCCAGACTTGAACGTCGATGCCTCCCTTGGGCCCTCCCCAGGTGCCGCCCACGGACCAAACACCGTTCGAGTAGCCGACAGGGGGTGTGAGTTGGTAGCCGTCGTCGTCCCGATCTTCGTACCTCTCACCATAGTGCTCCCGGTCGTATCCGCTTCTACCCTGTTTCGATTCATCCTTGTGCCGGTCTGCCAGGGCGACATCTGAAACAAGAAGCAGCAGGGTCAGGACCGACGGGGTGGCCAGAAGTCGCGTCATCGTCTTCTTCATATCGATCACCTCCACCTGCCGAACTAGCAAGCGGAGTGCCGGGTTTCGCAAGGGCTTATCTCAGTCGCCCTGCCAAATGCAGCCTTCATTGAAGTCTCTCGAAGAAATGTAGAGATTGGCCTCAAGCATTGTTCACTCGCAAGACGTTCGGAGTCGGAAAGCTGTGCCCAGTGGTCGAGGTGATATGTCCTCTAGTCAGGACACTCATCGGAGTTAGATGGGCTTGTCCGAGGCCTGCCCTCAGGGTCAGTTGGAAAGAAAGCGGCCGGAGGCGAGGAGTGGTCAGCTACTGAACCGTGCTCGACCAGGCAGTCAGGTCGCCGCTTTCGAAATCGTCGAAGAAGACGAAGTCCTGGCTCAATGCCCAGATCTCGAAGGGACTCAGGACTCTTTCGTAAAAGCGGAGCTCATCGATGTCACCCGGGAACCACAAACGGTTGAATTGAACATCACAAGGGTTGTTGGCGACTCCGATCCACGGCGGTCCGGTCAGCGGTCCGACCCATCCGGCAGCTTGGGTGTCCTCCTCGGTACCGTTCACAAAGACTTCTACCTCGCCGAGATCTGAATCGCGAGTCACGGCGACGGAGTACCAAGCCCCGTCATTGACTTCCGTGGACGACGTGACACCTGTGACGGCACCGCCCCATTGGACATGGCCTCCGTTGAGAAGCGCAATGCCCCAATCGCCTCCCGGTGGCGATCCGCAGACTTCCGCATCGACCATGCCCAGTCCCTGCCACCACTCTGTGCCGTTGGGGCCGGTCGCCAGGGTTCTGACCCAGAAGACCACCGTGAAATCACCTTCTATGATTCGAGGGACCTCCACGTAGTCATTGACACCATCGAAGAGGCCCGCGAGATTGACGGCTCCCGCACCGTAGGTGATCCCCCCATGCTCCGTACCGTGATTACCGTTACCGCTTT
>JARFQS010000121.1 GCA_029287645.1 Thermoanaerobaculia bacterium
CCTGAAACGTCCCCCCGTCGTTCTCGTAGAGGTAGTTCGGATTCGAGTCGTTCGCAGCGTAGATATCCAGGTCCAGGTCGCCGTCCAGATCGGCCGCCAGGATCCCGAAGGTGTAGAAGAGCCCCACATCTTCGAGCCCCGACTCGACAGTGGCCTCCTCGAATCGTGCCTCGCCCAGATTCCTGAAGTAGAGGTTGCCCAGTCCCTCGAGCCCGAAGGGACCCAGCATCACATGGATGCCCTCCCAGACCAGGCTCGGCTTCTCCATCAGGACCTCCTCGAGCGTGCACTCGATGTAGCCACCGACGAAGAGATCTTCATCGCCGTCGCCATCGGCATCGAAGAAGACGGCACCAGCGGACCAGCCCTCGAGGTTCGGCGAGTTCGGGTGCTCTTCGAAGGTGCCGTCACCCTGATTCAGGTAGAGAACGTCGGTGCCGAAATTGGTGACGAACAGGTCGACGAGTCCATCCCCGTTGGCGTCGCCGGTGGCCAGTCCGGACCCCCACGCGTCCGAGCCCAGTCCAGCTGCCTCGGTGACGTCCAGGAACCTGCCCTGCCCCTCGTTCCGATAGAGGACATCCCGGCCCCGCTCGGCTATCTCCTCGCCGTCCAGACGCCAACCGTTCACCAGGTACAGGTCCAGATCACCATCGGAGTCGTAATCGACGAGGCCCAGACCGGTCCCGTTGGACTCCATGATGTGAGGCTTGTCATCGCGGCCGCACCAGGTGGGAGCCACGACTCCGGCCTCTGCCGCGATGTCGACAAAATAAGGCAACGACGCTCCCGATGCGAGGGCCGGGAGCGCCGCCGCCCATAAAACGACAAGCTTCTGCACTACCGAATTCGAACCCAGGGCCGTCAGTCCGCCAGGAGACCCTTGGCTACTTCGGAGAACTCTTTCCAGGCTGCTTTCCTGGCGACATCATCCTTGGCCTGACGCATGGCCGTCGAGGCAGCCAGCATCTTCTTCTTGCCTTCTCGGGTTACCACGACATAGCCTTCCTCGTAGACTCCCTGTTCTTCACCGGCCGCGTTGTGGTGATGTCCCCCTTCGACGAGGCGCTTGCGGATGCCGGCAATCGCATTGTCGCCCTCGTTGGCGAACAGGGCCATCTCGGCAGCTGCCTCGTCGTACTTTCCCTGTCTCATCAGCGCCTCGGCGCCATGCAAGTGACCATCCAACATCGCCTTGACCAGGTCCGCTTCCGCTTGCCGAGCATTCAACACGATCGTGGCCAGGGAGTCATAGGCCGCAACCATACTGCTCGGTGTCTTCTGGGCCATGCTTGGAACTGCCATGAGGGCAACGATTGCCAGGACCAACAAGATCTTCAGATTCGGTTTCATTCGACTACCTCCAAAATGACAAACTCGTTCTTCGTGTATCGACCTACGAAAAGTCGATCGCTTGAATCGTCCAGCGGTTGCCAATAGTTTATTACCTCAGTACCACGAGCGCACGTCCAGGGAGAGCCACCGTGTCAATGCATGAGCTAGCAGGCCACCCAGTTCCCGACTCTTTGCTGGCCGACATTCCCGATCTGATCTCGGCCTACTACACCTTCAGACCGGATTTGGCGGAACCATCACACCGCGTCGCCTTCGGCACTTCTGGTCATCGGGGGTGTTCTTTGCGCCACAGTTTCAACGAGAGGCACATCCTGGCCATCAGCCAGGCGATAGCCGAGTACCGGCAGCTACAGGGCATCGGAGGTCCCCTTTACCTCGGACGCGACACGCACGCTCTCTCAGCGCCGGCTCACAGGACAGCGCTGGAGGTTCTTGCCGCGAACGAAGTGGAGGTGCGGATTGCATCGGACAATGGCTACACGCCAACTCCGGTCATATCCCACGCCATCCTGACCCACAATCGGGATCGCGCGGAGGGCCTGGCCGACGGCATCGTCATCACCCCCTCGCACAACCCTCCCGAAGACGGTGGCTTCAAGTACAACCCACCCCACGGCGGACCCGCCGATACCCGGGTGACGAGCTGGATCGCCGATCGAGCCAACGAGATCATGGATGGAGGCAATCGGGACGTCCGGCGCATCCACTTCGAGAGGGCTGTGGGCCAGGCGAATGTTCAGCAACACGACTACGTCGAGGCCTACGTCAGTGATCTCGGTGCCGTGGTGGACATGGAAGCCATCCGCTCGTCGGGCTTGGAGATCGGTGCCGACCCCATGGGAGGATCGGGAGTCGCCTACTGGGAGCCGATAGCCGACCGCTACGGCCTGGACCTCACGGTGGTCAACGCGCAGGTGGATCCGACGTTTCGCTTCATGAGAGTGGACCGCGACGGGAAGATCAGGATGGACTGCTCCTCACCCTCGGCCATGGCGGGACTCATCGACTTGAAGGACCGGTTCGACATCGCCTTCGGCAACGATCCCGACTTCGACCGGCACGGTATCGTGACTCCCGGCACCGGGCTCATGAACCCCAATCACTACCTTGCTGTCGCCATCGACTACCTGTTCCAGAATCGCCCCGACTGGCCCTCGACGGCCGCCGTCGGCAAGACGCTGGTCAGTAGCAGCCTCATCGATCGATTGGCGGATCATCTGGGACGCACTCTCAAGGAGGTTCCGGTCGGTTTCAAGTGGTTCGTGGACGGCCTTCTCGACGGCAGCTACGGGTTCGGTGGCGAGGAGAGTGCGGGTGCTTCCTTCCTTCGACTCGACGGCAGTGTCTGGACGACCGACAAGGACGGGTTCATTCTCGATCTGCTGGCAGCCGAGATCACGGCCACCACCGGCAGTGATCCGGGAGAGCACTACGCCAAGCTCACCGAACAGTTCGGGGAGCCGATCTATGAGCGAATCGACGCCCCTGCCTCTCCCGCGCAGAAGGCGGCGTTGAAGTCCCTGTCACCGGATCGGGTGACGGCCGACGAGCTGGCCGGAGAGTCTATCGAAGCGGTTCTCAGTCACGCTCCGGGCAACGAAGCACCGATCGGCGGCCTCAAGGTCGTGGCGCGCAACGGATGGTTCGCCGCCCGCCCCTCCGGAACCGAGGACGTCTACAAGATCTATGCGGAGAGTTTCCTGGGGAAAGAGCACCTAGAACGGATCCAGACCGAAGCCCGCTCCATCGTCGGCACGGCGTTCGAATCCAGCGACTAGAGCTTCGAAGCCCGGATCAGGGAATCACCGAGCTCCAAGCGCTCGTGTCACCGCTCTCGAATCCGTCGGCGAAGATCGCATCGGTGACAGCGGCGCTTGCACTGTCGGAAGCCATGTCCACCGGAGGAGAGCGACCGTAGCTGGGATCGTTCCACAACGCATAGAGGTACTCGCCCCGACTCAAGCCGAGGTTCGCGGCGCCGCTCCCTGAAATGCAGTCCTCGGGGAAGCCGTTGTCGACGGCCTCGTCACGGAGAAACTCGATGTACTCGTCGCCTGTCTCTTATACACATCTCCGAGCCCACGAGACCAACGACCTAATCGCGTATTCCGGCGTCTGCTTGAAAAAGGGGGGGGGGGGGGGGGGGGGGGGGGGGGGGGGGGGGGGGGGGGGGGGGGGGGGGGGGGGGGGGGGG
>JARFQS010000395.1 GCA_029287645.1 Thermoanaerobaculia bacterium
CGTGGGCTCGGAGATGTGTATAAGAGACAGGTTCTGACCCGTGCCCGAAACGATCGCCACTTTGCGGTTGTCGGGGCTCAGCTGGGCCGCCAGGTGAGGACCGGGCTCGGGCCCCATCGCACTGGTACCTCCGTCGCGGTCGATCCAGAGGATTTCGCGCATCCCTGTGTCGAGGTCCCCCGGAATGAAGGCCAGGTTGCCGGTCGCGGAGATCCCGAAGTGGACCGCGCCCGAGGCTACGGAGGTGGACACGCCTTGCAGGACCAGACTGGGCGATCCCGAGGTCTCCAGGGTCTCCGGATCGAGGGCCACCGCGTAGAGAGATCCGGCTCGCGCAAAGACCAGCTGATCGCTCCCCATGACGCGAGCCATGCTCGAGCCCTCGACGAGGACATGTCTTTCGCCCGTGATGGTGGAGATCGCCTCGATTCGGGCGTCGTCGTAGTACTCGGTAGACGAGAACGTGTCGGAGGTGAAGATCACCGCCGAGCCGTCTGGCAGCACGTCGGGCCAGCGGTGCGTACGCTCGCTGCGCTGTGCATCCGGTGTCGAAACGGTTTCGAGATTCCCGCCGGTCTCGGGTAGCCGACTCACCCCGCCTTGGACATTGTCGGTGAGATAGATGAAGCCGTCCGCCCCCCAGACCCCACCGCGGACCTGCCCGACCTCGGCCAGGGTCAACGGAGCGCCCCCCTGAATCTGGATCTTCCTCAGCTGGCGGTTGGTGAAGAAGGCGATCCACTGGCCATCGGGAGAGAAGAACGGAGATCTCGCGTTTTCGGTCCCCGCCAGCGGTCGCACCGTCACCTCGTCCAGCGATCGCAGAAAGAGAGACTCGACGCCGTCCTCGCCTTCGGCGGTCAGCACGACCTGGCGCCCGTCGCGCGAGATGGCGAGGGCCGGATAATCGACGACCGCCAGGCTGAATCCCTCGGGAAGGGGGGTCTCGAAACGGGTGATCGTGGCCTCCTCCGCTGTTGGTCCGCGATCCGAATTCACCATGGACAGGACAAAGGCGGCACCAAGGCCCGCTGCTACGAGCCATGGCAGGAGCGTCTTCCAACGAGCTGAGGGCGGATGCGTGACCTCGTCGACCGCCTCGGAAGCCGTAGCGAGAGCATCAGGGTCGGCGAGATAGTCCTCGATCAAGACGCGGGCGTCGCCGATCGACTGGAGGCGCCTCTTGGGATCCTTGCGCAAGCAGCGCTTCACCAACTCGAGGATGGAGTGCGGCGCATCGTCTGGGAACGAAGACCACTCAGGCTCGTCCTTCAGCACTGCGGCCAGGGTATGGGAGACGGTCTCGCCCTGGAATTGCAGCTTGCCGGTGAGCATCTCCGCGAGGACGGTGCCGAAGGCCCAGATGTCCGCTCGCTGATCGGCCTCGGTGCCAGCCGCCTGTTCGGGGCTCATGTAGGCGGCGGTACCCAGAAGGACCCCGGCCTGCGTCATCTGAGCTGTCAGGGTCGGAGACAGGGACAGATTCTGATTTCCCGAGTTCGAGGTCTGAGGATCGAGGGCCTTGGCCAACCCGAAGTCCAGCACCTTGACCTGACCGTCGGCGGTGATCTTGATGTTGGCCGGCTTCAGGTCGCGATGGATGATGCCCTTCTCGTGCGCGACCTCTAGAGCCTCGGCGATCTGGAGTGCTAGCGGCAGCGCCTGCTCGCTGGGAAGAGCACCCCGCTCGACTCGCTCGGCCAGTGTCTCGCCCTCGGCGAGCTGCATGACGAGGAAGTGGATGGGGTGACCTGGGGCTTGGGTCCTGGGACCTGGGGGTTCGGAGTCTTGAGGTCCCGAGGTCTTGGGGTCCTGGGGTTCTGAATGAACGTCTACGTCGGCGTGTTCGAAGGAATAGATGGCGGCGATGTTGGGATGATCGAGGGCGGCGAGAACCTGGGCTTCGCGCTCGAAGCGGGCGAGGCGCTCCGGGTCGGCGGCCACGGCCTCCGGGAGAACCTTGATAGCGACCTCGCGGCCGAGCTTCGTGTCCTCCGCACGGTAGACCTCACCCATACCACCTTCACCCAGCTTGGAGAGGATTCGGAAATGCGCGAGAGTCACGCCATCTAGAGACAAGCCTTCACCTGACCTTTCAACCCGTCGACGTCCGTTTTCGACGAAAGAACCTGGAGATTGTAGCCGATCACGGTTCGGATCATCGGGCGGTGCGAGTAGCGTGCGGCACCTTTCCCGAACTTCTGCCCGATTCTCCCGTACGGAATTGGGATCGGTCATCCCGGAGACGAACAGGACGGCGGGTCTTCTCTAGGAATGCTGAGCCGCCCGAGGTTCAGCAGGTGCCGGGAATGGCCAGCTGACAACGGCTCTTTCGTAGAGGGTGATCGTACGACCGTGAAGCGGCACGATCCTTGCTCCCATCGCAGGGTAACGCAGTCTCCACGGGTCGGTATGCAATGGGGAGGAGGCAGTTTGAAAGCCATACTCCAAGATCTTCGCTTCGGTGTACGACGGGTGCTCAAGACTCCGGTCGTAGCCATCAGCATCGTGCTATCCCTGGCCTTGGGGATAGGCGCCAATGTGGCCATTTTCAGCGTGTTCAGCGCGGCCCTCTTGCGCCCCCTGCCGTTCGCAGACGATGGAGAGCTGACGCGCATCTATCTCGTGCCGGACAAGAGCGGTGAGCGCATCAGTCTCCGCCCCGAGGTGTTTCTTCCGTTGCGGGACGAGGTCGGTTCCTTCGTGAGTGTTGTGGGCCAACGCTTCATGAGTCTCGCTCTGGAGACCGAGCAAGGTCCGGAGAGAGTCGTCGGCATCGGAGTGACGGAAGGCTGGACCTCGACGCTGGGCATTGAACCGCAGCTCGGCCGCACCTTCTCGAACGCTGAAGAGGCCGGCGGGCTGTCGAGCGGCGCGGTGCTGCTCAGCCATGGTGCCTGGCAGCGCTACTTGGGCGGCGATACGGGGATCGTTGGACGGCAGGTGTCCCTGACGGGAGGTCTCTACTCGGTTGTCGGGGTCATGCCGCCTGGCATGAGTTACCCGTACGGTGCCGAATTCTGGCTACCGATGCGCGTCGATGCGGATCGACTGGGGCCCTGGGGCCTCAATGTCCCGGCTCGCCTGGCCCCGGGTCTCAGCCTGCAGGCCGCGAACGATGAGCTCGCGATCCTGTCGCGTCAGCTCGACCTGGATGAGGGCATGACGCTGCAGGCTGTGCCCATTCGAGAGGTCCTGTTGAGCAATGAAGAGCGCCCCTTGATGCTGTTGCTGGCCGCTGTCGGATTTCTTCTCCTCATCATCTCGGTCAACATCGCCCATCTATTGTTGGCGGAATCGCTCACACGTGACCAGGAGTTCGCAGTTCGCACCACCCTGGGGGCGGGCAGGGCGCGCCAGATTCGGCAGTTGCTGACCGAGAGCCTGATTCTCGCCGTGGCAGGCGGCGGAGCCGGGTTGCTGGTCGCCTGGTGGGTGCGGGGCCTTCTCATGCCACTGCTACCCGAGCGGTTGAGCCAGTTGACCGGCGTCGTCCCCGTCGACCTTCGTGTCCTCGGCTTTTCTCTTCTGATGGTCCTCGGTACCACTGCCCTCGTGGGTCTGGCACCTGCATTTCGGGCTTCCAGACAGCAGCCACAGGAGCTGCTGCAGGGCGGCAAGGGGGCAACCCGGAGCGCTACGTCTGGCTGGCTGGCCAGGGCCTTCATCGTGGCCCAGGTGGCGATCTGCTTGATTCTTCTCACGGGCGCAGGCTCGGTTCGTCGGGATCTCGAGGCCTCGAGTCGGCTCGATCTGGGCTACGGTGCCGAAAACGTTCAGACCCTCTCGGTAGCCTTGAGCGGCGAGACCTATGCAACCGGTGGCTCGAGGGTGAGCTTTGTCGAGGGCGTGCTCGCCCGGATGGAAGCGATTCCGGGGGTCGAGAGCGCCTCTTCGACCAATATCTTCCCATCGGGCCAAGGCAACTTCCTCGCTCAGGTGGAGATCGAAGGTCGGGAGCAGCTGCGCGAGGAAGCGAACCTGATCAACCATCGCCTCGTGAGCCCAGGGTTCCTGGAGTCGATGGGTATCCCCATTCTCCAGGGTCGAGCCTTGACCCCGTTCGATGACAGCGAGGCCCTTCCGGTGGTCGTCGTGAGTCGATCTCTGGCCGAGCGATACTGGCCTGGAGAGGAAGCGTTCGGCAAGCGATTGCGAAATGCGAGGCGAGGGGAAGACGCGGTGTGGTTGACCGTAGTCGGAATCGCCGCAGATATCCACGAGTTCTACGAGACCTCCGATACCTGGTACCTACCCTTGGCTCAGAATGCGGAGGAATCGCTGTCCTCGCGAGTCACGTTCGTTGCCCGAGTGGAAGACCCTATGACGGGTCTGGCCGAGTCGTTGAAACGGGCGGTGCGCCAGGTGGATCCGACGATCCCGGTCTTTCATCAGCAATCGGCTTCGGAGATCTATGCCGAGTCGCTGGAGGGCCAGATCTTCACATCGCGACTGACCTCCGCTTTCGCGGTGATCGGATTGCTGGTCGCAGCCATCGGGGTCTACGCCTCGATGGCCTTCGAGGTGGGCGCTCGGCGTCGAGAGATCGCCATCAGGATGGCTCTGGGTGGATCACCTCGCCGCATTCTCCTCGGTGTTCTGAGACGAGGAGCAGTTATCGTGGCCGTTGGGGTGATCGTTGGAATGATCGGCTCTGTGACCCTGCGCGGATGGCTGGAAAGTCTGTTGACAGGCGCCTCCGCAGCAACAGCCAGTTCCTTCATGCTGGCCGCTCTGCTGATTGCAGCCGTCGGACTGATGGCCTCCTACATGCCGGCCAGGCAGGTGCTTCGGGTCGATCCACAGGTCGAGCTGCGAGCCGAGTGATCAGGTTTCGCCGAGCCATCGGCGGACTGCCGTAACCTGGTGAGACAAGGGTGCGAGTTTGCAGCCGGCATCGTTGAGCCGACCAAGAGCCTTGTCGAGTCCTATTCCCTCCTGGCGAGCGACAAAGGCGCCAAGGACTGAGCCGGTGCGCTCCTTTCCCGCCCGGCAGTGGACGTAGAGTGCTGGGCCGTCAGCGGCTGTCGAGAGAAGCTTCCAGGCTCGATCCAACTGCTCCGGGGAGAGCGCCTCTTCATCGACAATCTCCATGGATGTTCTTTCGATGCCGCTCCACTGCATGGCCGCGATGGCCTCGCGGCCGTAGCGGTTTGGGGTGTCCCATTCTCGATCTTCTCGCAGGTCCAGTACGTACCGGACACCGGCCTC
This sequence comes from Thermoanaerobaculia bacterium, assembly GCA_029287645.1. GTDB lineage: Bacteria > Acidobacteriota > Thermoanaerobaculia > Multivoradales > JAHEKO01 > JAUVRX01. The sequence continues at coordinate 5,212 of JARFQS010000395.1, forward strand.
CTGCAGGCGATGCACGTCTCCCGCGGTGAGCGGGTTCCGGCCACAGAGAATCCCGGGGGCAGCCTTGCGAATCTCGAAGCTCGGAAGGCCGGGCTTTTCGTACACCAGTCGATGGCGGAGCTCCGCAAGTCGGCGTCCCACGGTGGCCAATCGCTCTCGTTGCTCCAGGACCTCCAGCCAACGTGGGGGAAGGGCTTCGATCCCGTAGTAGGCGCCGACGATGCCACCGGTCACGGCGGCGATGGTGTCGGCCTCGCCGGCCAGATTGACCGCATCGACGATCGCCGCTTCGGCGCTCTCGTTGTTGACGGCACACCAGGCGGCGGCTTCCAGGCAGTCGAGGACGTAGCCGGCATAGCCTGTTGGCTGGAGCTCTTCGTACTGCCGAGCATGGGCCGTTTCCAGGCGATCCCAGAAGGGGTCGGGAATCGGTGCCAGACCGGGAGTGTTTGCGGGCCCTGCGCCTTCGGCGGCCCTGTCTCGCGTAGCGCTCAGCGCACGATGCCAGGCGGTGACGATCTCCGCTCCGTCCAGGACCTCCAGCACCCAGAAGCAGTACGCGAGACACGCGGCTTCGGTCTGCGGATCCCAGTGGGTCATGGCGGAGATATGGGCGCTCTGCAGACGGAGTCGGCTCCGATCCGCATAGGCCAGCGCGACGGGCAGGGTTCTCATCAGGGAGCCATTGCCGGCGGCCTTGCCGCTGCGTGCCTGGTCGGTCGAGGCTGAAGCTCGACTCCAATCTCCGATATCGCGGGCTCCCGAGAGTTCGCGCTCGAGACCGCGGAAGGCGTCGAGCGCAGCGGCGATCGTGTTGCCGACGTCCTTGGCGCTCTTGCGCCAGGCGAGGAATCTGTCACCGATCTCGGAGACCGGGTCGTCCGGAGCCTCGAGGATCCCCTCGGCCACGCAAAGCGCCATCCCGGTGTCATCCGTCCATTCACCTGCGCGCCAGCGGGTGTAGTGTCCTCCGCTCACCATCTCGGTGAGGCGGCCGAATTGGTTTTCGAGATCTTCCTTCGAAAGAAACTCGACCGGTGCACCCAGGGCGTCGCCACAGGCGAGGCCCAACATGGCGCCGGTGAAGCGGTCGGTGTAGGAACGGCTCACGGAGCCTCCTTTCTCGAGAGCCGTGGCGCGAATCAGGCCTCGGCCCGCTTGCGCCAGTAGCGTGAGATGCCGTCGACGGACATGAAACGGGGGTTCGCCAACTCGTAGGCGAGGGCCGCCGCGTCATCGACCCCGTCCGCCGAGGCCAACCTCCACATGGTCTGGTTGTAGCGGTCGATCATCGCCTCGCGATCCAGGCCCTCGGCCATCATGTCCCGGACGAGAGCGGCACCCTCCTCGAGGTGGGCCTCGAACTGGTCGAGTTGTACCGACACATCGGAGGTGGGGCCGAAGTGAGTTCGATAGAGGGTGTCGAGATTCTCCGAACGCAGTCGGGTCAGGGTCCCCTTCCATGCCCCCAGATCGAATTCCGGGGGCGGAGCGGGCAGGTCGATCCAATGCCGCTCGCCCAGACGCACACCAGCCGCGTCACCGGTGAAGGCGACATCACCGAGTCGATAGACGTGGTGATGCCGGGCGTGGCCCGGGGTTTCCAGTGCGACGAACTCGAGTCCCGCGGCCTCGATGGTGCTGTCGCCTTTCACGGCTACGACATTCTCTGCGGGGGCGGGTACGGTCCTGCCCCAGAGCGAGTCCATCCGATCCTCGTAGATCCGCTCCGCACTGGTCAGCAGCTTGCTGGGGTCGATCAGATGCCGCTCTCCGTTGGGATGCACGTAGACGGTGGCACCTTGCTGGGCCCACCATCCGGCCGCGCCGGCATGGTCCAGATGAATGTGAGTGACCAGCACGTGCCGTACATCTCCCGGCTGGACTCCGTGCTCCTCGAGTCGAGCGAGGAGAGTGGGCAGGGTCGAGGCGGGGCCGGTCTCAACCAGAACGGGACCCTCGGGCCCGAAGACGAGGAATGCGGCGATGGTCTCTGCCGTCTGGCCGAAGTCGAGGTCGAGCGTTTCGATGCGCATGAGATCTGGGAAGCGATGATGACACAACCGGTTCGCAGTCCGCGAGTGTGAAGGCCTGGTTATAGTGAAGTCTCCCGATATGACGCCGATCATGCCGGTGGCGGGCGAGCCGTCATAGTCTGATGGAGAAGACAGCTTCCCATCGGTAGTATGTCTGTCAGACGCCAAGTGGCCTTCCATGCATCTGTCGAGCATCCTAGTCGTGACCGATCCGACTGCGACGCAGCAATGCGCTCGTGACCTGGAAGCCCTGCGGGGTGTCGAGGTGCACTACCTGTATCCCGAAAGTGGCCGCATCATCGCCGTACAAGAATCGTCGACCTCGGAGGGCCAGGAAGCGGGCCTGCGCCGGATCCAGGCCCTCGAGAGGGTTCGGCTTGCCGCTCTGGTCGAGCATCGAGTCGATGCCGAACCAGAGGATGAGAAATTCGAGAGCTGAAGGGGTAGGTGACCCATGAACCACGAACTGTCCCGCAGAGATTTCGTCAAAGCCAGCCTCGCGGCCGCCGCCGCCGGAGCACTCGGCCTGCCCGTCCCGGGAGAAGCCTCGGTGCTGAACCCAGAAAAGGGCTGGAGCTGGGACAAAGGGGTGTGTCGATTCTGCGGAGTCGGATGCGGCCTGCAGATAGCCACGAAGGGTGAAAGGGTGGTCGCCGTCAAGGGTGACCCCGACAACCCGGTGAACCGTGGACTGCTGTGCGCCAAGGGATACGCCAATGCCCAGATCCTCTACGGCGAAGACCGGCTCACCCGTCCGCTCCTACGCATGAAGGACGGGAAGTTCGACAAGCAGGGTGACTTCATGGAAGTGAGCTGGGAGCGGGCCTTCGACGAGATGGAAGCCCAGTTCAAGCGAGCGCATGGCGAGCTGGGCCCGACCGGAATCGGAATCATGGGCTCGGGCCAGTACACCGTCCAGGAAGGGTATGCCTCGGTCAAGCTGCTCAAGGCCGGTTGGCGCTCGAACAACATCGATCCCAATGCGCGACATTGCATGGCTTCGGCGGTGGCCGCCTTCATGCAGGTCTTCGGAATCGACGAACCGGCAGGTACCTACGACGACATCGAGCTGACCGACAGCGTTGTGCTTTGGGGAGCCAACATGGCCGAGATGCACCCGATGCTCTGGTCGCGGATTGTCGAGCAACGCCAGAAGAGCCCCGACTACAGGGTCGTCAATCTCACCACCTATTCCAATCGCAGCTCGGATCTGGCCGATGTGGAGATCGTTTTCAAACCCCAGACCGATCTTGCCATCTGGAACTACATCGCCCGGGAGATCCTGCAGCGCGATGCGGTCGACAGAGAGTTCGTAGAACATCACTGCGTCTTCACCGCTGGTCCCACCGACATCGGATTCGGGATGCGGGGTGACGATGAGTTCGCTTTCGAAGCCGAGAAGGACATCCAGGGTCGCGAGAGGGAAGTCGTGTTGACCCGCGAAGAGGCCGTTGCACAGCGCCTGGACCCGGAAGCCACCCATCGGGTGCCGCAGAAGAACACGGCGAGTGCCGGCAGGCACTGGCTGATCCCGTTCGAAGAGCTGAAGAAGGGCGTCGAGCCCTACACGCTCGACTTCGTGGCGGAGCTCTCCAAGGGCGACTCGGAGGAATCCATCGAGGACTACAAGAAGAAGTTGCAGGCGCTGGCGGAGCACTACGTGGACCGCAATCGCAAGGTGGTCTCGTTCTGGACCATGGGATTCAATCAGCATACTCGCGGCACCTGGGTCAACGAGCAGGCCTACATGGTTCACCTGCTGACCGGCAAACAGGCCAAGCCGGGTAACGGCGCCTTCTCTCTGAC
>JARFQS010000439.1 GCA_029287645.1 Thermoanaerobaculia bacterium
CGACGTGGCACCCCCTGACGAACCACCCGTCGGACCCTCGAGAGGAGACATCCTCAGGACCTCAAGACCCCGAGACCCCAAATAGCAAGGACCCAGGACCCAGGTCCCAAGCCCTCGAAGGCCGTTTGGAGGCACGACGGACGATTCAACCTTTCGCCAGGATCGCTCGCAGGTCGCTGGCGGTGATGGGGGCGTGGTCGCCGAAGTGGGCTGGGTCCGCTGCGGCGATCTCGGGGGGGATCGAATCCACGAGACGGTGCCAGGAGTCGTCGTCGAGGCCTTCGATGAAAGCGGCGAAGGTGTCGGAATTCGGGTTCGCAGGAAGGTAGTGGCGATAGAAGCCCACGATGCTCCGGAGCATCGGCAGATAGGGTTCCAGGTCGGTTGTGGTCGAAGCCGCCTCGCTGTCGATCCACGCGATCGGCACTTTGACGATCGAACCGGGTCGGGCCAGCTCGGTGCGCAGCAGGAGCTCGATGTCGAACGCGAACTTCTTCTCCAGGGTGTCGACGACAATGCGACGAGCGACGTCGGCCCGAAAAGCCTTGAAGCCACACTGGGTGTCGACAACATGGTTGAGCTCGGGGAGTAGGCGCTTCCAGAGATAGATGAAGAGCTTGCCTCGGACATTCCTCTTGCCTTTCTTGATGGCTACCGAGGTGGGCTCTCGTCGTGAGCCGATAGCCGCGTCCGAGCCCTCCACCAGAATCGGGAACATCAGCAACCCTGCCTGTCCGAGATGCGTCGAAAGGTCGGCATCCGTGAACAAGACGACGTGGTTGGCCTCGCGCTGCCGAGCGGCCTGCCACATGCCGAGCTGGATGGAACCACCCTTCTGGCTCTCCGATGTCCGCTCCAGGGGCCGGGTGACGGGTTCTCCTCGGCGAATCGCCTCCTCGAGAAAGAGGACTTCGCTGCGCTCCTCGAGGCCGGATCGGTCGATAATCTCTCGTGCTATCCGACCGCTGGCCTCGGGACAACCGTCGTCGACAGCGAAGATTCGCCACGCGATGTGGGAGCTGCCTTCGAAGAGCCATTCGAGCTGGGCGACCTTGCGGCGCAGGAAATCCTCGCCGTGTGGATGGGCTTCGGGCTCGAGGATCCGCTTGTTCTCCTTGTACATGGCGAAGACCACCGAGAGACGGGCCGGTTCCACCAGCCTGCCGACCAGGCGCTTGCTGTGGGCCAGCTTCACCGCCAGGTGGACGAGTAGCGGGAACTGCCGATCTCCCTCGAACAGCGTCGCCTCGAGATTCGCCAGCTCGTCGTGTGAGCTCGCCTCTCCGAAGAGGGTTTCTGCGGCGCTGGTCGCCAGGTCCAGATGCCGGCCGTTGGTGAGATCCAGCTCGGCGGGCGCTCGTTCGGTGAGCTCGTGTACCAGGCGGTTGAGATCTCGGTCCATGATCGATCCTCGTGGCTGGTCTCGGGTGACGGTGAGTCGTTGCACACCACCCGAGCCGGTGACAGGAAGGGGAAGGATATATTAGGCCCCGCAAACGAGGTGGACAGATAGGAGTGCGAACGTCCTTCGGAGGAGGAATGGAAATGCAAGCTGACAATCCCATGACGGCAAACGTCACGGTCTTTCTGAGTGGCGTGGGTGGAGATCGCCATTTCACGGTCGAGAACGAGGGTGCCGCGCCGGCTCGCAATGTGGAGCTGAAGATCGAGTCGGAGGGTGACAAGAATGCGCCCGTGCTGGAGAGCGAATTGGACAAGAAGTTCCCCATCGCCGAGCTGGCGTCCGGAGAGCAGCGGTCGGTTCAGGCCATCATCACGACCGGAACGGGAATCCACTTCAATGCCTATGTCGTCTGGCAGAACCCCGACGGATCACACCGGGAAGTCAAGACGAGGCTGACGCCTTGAGAGACATCTCACCGGCTTCGCGGAGGTACCGTTGATGGCGTTCATCGACTACGTGCCGGAGGACGAAGTCCCAGAGGCCGACCGGGTTCCGGACCACGACAACATCCTGCGCATTCACGGCGTTCACAGCCGGACGATGCGGCAGCACTTCGATCTCTATCGGGAATTGATGTACAGCCGGGGCCCGTTGAGCCGCGAGCAGAGAGAGATGATCGCCGTGGTGGTCTCGGCCGCCAACGAATGCCACTACTGAATCCAACATCACGGGGCGGGGCTCCGTCGAATGCTGTCGGTACATGGGATGGGTGAGCGGGAACAATATGACTTGGTGTCAGCGCTGGTTGCAGACTATCTGCAGGCGGACCTGAGCAGCGAGGACCGGGTGATGCTGGGCTATGCAGTCAAACTCACCGAAGCACCGGCCACCGTCGGACAGGCGGATGTGGAGCAACTGCGCGCCGCGGGATTCGACGACCGGGGGATCCACGACATCTGCGCTATTACCGCGTACTTCGCATTCGTCAACCGAATCGCAGATGGCTTGGGGGTCGAGATGGAGTCGGTTCGATGAAGAGGGTGATTGTCGCTTCCGGCAATCCGGTCAAGGTCCAGGCGACCCTGAACGCCTTCACTCGCATGTTCGCCCCGGGCCAGTTCGAGGTCGATGGGGCGAGAGTTCCGTCGGGAGTCGGGGCTCAACCGATGAGCGATGCCGAGACCCTGCGGGGGGCGGAGCAACGAGCCGAGGCCGCGGAGAAGCAAGAAGAGCGGGCCGATTTCTGGGTTGGTATCGAGGGTGGGGTCGAGGAGAACGGCGGCGAGCTGCTGGCTTTCGCCTGGGTGGTAGTGCGCTCGGCAGGATTCAGCGCCCGCGGTCGATCGGGTTCGTTCGTCCTACCGGCACCCGTGAGCGACCTGATTCGTGCCGGCAAGGAGTTGGGGGAAGCGGACGACATCGTCTTCGGCCGTCGCAACTCGAAGCAGAAGGAAGGCGCCCTGGGACTCCTGACAGGTAAGGTGATCGACCGGCGCGAGCTCTATGAGCACGCCATCCTGTTGGCGCTGGTGCCCTTCAAGAGCAGCGAGCTCTATAGCGGGGGCGCATCAGATGCGCCCTTGGCTCAGTAGTCGCTCAAACGCCGATCGATGAGCGACTGCCAGTCGTCGAGATCCTGCTGGTAGCGGGCCAGGGCGTTCTCGAGCTCCATGATCTCCCGATCCATACCCTTGATCCGCTTGTTGAGCAGATCGAGTTGCAGAGCGCTCTCATCGGCCATGACCTCGATTTCCTCGGGCGGCATGTCGATCTGGCCCATGTCCATCCGATCGGCGAAGAG
>JARFQS010000487.1 GCA_029287645.1 Thermoanaerobaculia bacterium
CCCCCCCCCCCCCCCCCCCCCCCCCCCCCCCCCCCCCCCCCCCCCCCCCCCCCCCCCCCCCCCCCCCCTTTACAAGCAGCAGACGGCATACGCGATTAGGTCGTTGGTCTCGTGGGCTCGGAGATGTGTATAAGAGACAGCCCCGCGACCTGTGACGGTTGCCACCTGCAGTCTGGTTCGCTCGCGGTTCGTCGCTGAGAGGCTCACCGGAGCGGCTGACGGTTGAGATCCGATGCTCGAGAAGTACTCGATCGAAATTCTCCAGTCCACCGGCGAAGCTGAGTGGGATGAGTTCATTCTCCGACAACCGCAGGCGACGTACTGTCATCTGGCGGGGTGGAGCCAGGTTCTCGTGCAGTCGTACAAGATGTCTTGCTACTTCGTCCAACTCCGGGACGGAGGGCAGATCGCAGGAGTACTCCCGCTGATTCATGTGAAAGGGCCCATTGCTCCGGACCGGTTGGTTTCGATGCCGTTTCTGGACTACGGGGGGGTTCTCTCGGCCAGCACTGAAGCTGAGGAGTCGATCCTCGACTTCGCGATCGATCTTGTCGGCAGGCTGGGAGCCAAGGGCCTGGATCTGCGAGCACCCCTTTCAGATCTGGGCGCTTCAACGGGTGAGACCTCACGGTACTGTTTTGTCTTGTCCCTTCCCGACACCGGAGAGGAGTTGTGGAAGGCCGTCGGCCCGAAGGTCCGCAATCAGATTCGGAAATCGGAAAAGTCCGGGCTCCGTACAGAGGCCGTAGATGCATCAAGCCTTCCGGTTTTCTTTGGAATCTTCTCGAAGAACATGCGTGATCTGGGATCTCCGACCCATTCCATGGCCTTCTTTCGCAGCTTGACCAAGGTCATGGCCGAGCGATGTCGCCTGTATCTCACCTACGATGACAACGATCGCCCGGTCGCTGGTGGCATCGCCATCCGCTTTCGGGACACCGTCACAGTGCCCTGGGCTTCCTCGCTCAGGTCCGAGCGCTCGGCCTGTCCGAATCACTCACTCTATTGGAGAATCCTGCGCGACGCTCAGCAGCAGGGCGCGGAGAGCTTCGATTTCGGCCGCTCTTCGGTGGGTACGGGTACCTTCCATTTCAAGAAGCAGTGGAGGGCGGAAGCCCGGCCATTGATCTGGACCTTCCTCGACGAGCATCGCCACGTGGAACAGGACTACTACCTGAAGCCGCAGCACGGCTCGACTGCGGTGCGCATCTGGCAGAAACTGCCCCTGTCGGCAACGATTCGGCTGGGGCCGTGGATTCGGCACCAGCTTCCAAACTAGCAAGAGGAGACCGGGGGCGTTACCCGGACCCGAGCCATCGGGTCAGTCGCGGGCCCAGTAGAGACTTGATCACCTGCTTGGCCGTGTACGGGGTTGGGTGCAGAGAGAACGCGGCCCAGCTACAGCGCCGCGCGAGAGCCCCTCGACGCTGCGCCGCCGCGAGCCTCGCACCGTAGAGATACTCGTTGGCAACGACCCGGTTCCGCAGCTTCGCCTTGCTCGCTTCGGGCATCTCCACCATCGTCAGGCCCTCGTCGAGGACCCCATGGCAGTCAGAGATTCTCTGCTCGATGTCGCTGCCGAGCGATCCCGAGTGCATCCGATAGCGCACGAGGGGTTCCTGGATCGCTGCAACGCGAGTCAGGCGCGCCGCGCGCAGCCACAAGATCCAGTCCTGTGCGATCCTGAACTTCGGATCGAATCCTCCCGCGCGACGTGCGATCTCCAGGTCGAGAAGGACGCTCGAGGTGGCGATGAAGTTGCCCTCGATGAGCTTGGCGACGATGTCGCCAGACGGCAGCAGACCACCCGAAGACATCCGAATTCCCGTCAGCTCTTCATGGCCGAAGCTGATCGTGTCCGTGTAGACGAAGCGACAACGCTCGTCGATCCGATCGAGCTGTCGGGCGAGCTTGTCGGGCTCCCAGAGGTCGTCTGCATCCAGGAACGCAGCGAACTCGGCAGTGGCCGTATCGATACCCGTGTTGCGCGCCAGGGCCGCTCCCTGATTCTCGGTGCGGATCAGACGAACCGGAGGGCCGTAGCTCGCTGCGACTGCCGAAGTGTCGTCGCTGGAGCCGTCGTCGACGACCAGGACTTCGAGCGCCGAGTGAGTCTGCAGCAGAACGCTGTCCAGCGTTTCCGCGAGAAACTCGGCGGCGTTGTAGGCCGGGATGATGACGCTGACTGTGGGCACTTCGAATCCCTATCGAGGCAGTCTAATCCGGCGTCGACTTCGAGCCTGTTCGATGCGTCGCATCGGCCGCTGTTCCCACGGACACCTCGCCGAAGATCCCATCGTAGAGCGCTTCGAGCGATTGACGTCGCTCCGTGACGCGTGCATGGATCCGCTGTTTGATGGCTTCCCCTTCCAGGCTGATCTCCTGCAGGCAACGGATCATTGGGTCGACTTCCAGAGCGCCGATGGGCATCGACTGCTCGGCTTGCCCGACATCGGCCATCAGGCTGTCGATCTTCTGGTGATAGGAGGCCGCGATGACGGGCTTGTTCAACAGCTGCGCGAACAGCACGCCGTGAAAGCGTGAGGACAGCACGACATCGGTCTTGGCGATCTCGTCGAGCAGGTTCTCGACAGTGGCGATCGGTGTTTGGAGCAGCTGTTCCGCCACTCGAGCACGATCGCGGTCGACCAGAACAGTGCGAATGTCGGACATCACCTCGGTATCCTGATCGACATCGCCGCACAGGAATCGAGCACGATGGCCGTGGTCGACCAACCACTCTGCGAAGCTGGCCATCGCAGCGAGATAACTGGCGTACTGTGATGCGTCCTTCTCGGGATAGAGCCGCGGGTTCATGTAGGGAAAGGGCCCGATGCCGACATCCAGCGGATGGTCCACCGGCCAGTCGGCAGAGGTCTCCAGATCAATGGGATAGCTGTGCGCCAGATCGGGGAAGACCGGATTGGGCCCCGGAACACCGAGCCGCTCCACGAGGTCTGCGGATTCCTGGTCCCGAAAGGAGCGAAAGCCGGCGAGTCGCAGGGCTCGGACGGCGAATTTCCGACTCAGCGCCTCCCGCAGCGGTCCCGCCCCGACGCTCAGGTAAACGAGACGCGTGCCGCGGAGTCGCGCCAGCGCGCTCCACCGCAGCAGATTGAATGGAGCCTGCCAACAGCCACCCCAGGTGTCGTCGAGCTGTCCACCGCCCGAGACCACCAACAGATCGAAGTCACGCAGTATGGAGAGAGAACGCCCTGCAAAGGGAACCTCGCGTCGCAGCCTTTCAAGACCGTGGTAGAGGCCTCGTGCACCGGGGACTCGCTTGAGCAGAGCTCTGGTGGATTCCATGGCCCGCCGTCTTGCGGCGGTGGAAGACTGCTCTTGCCGAAGCTCTGTCTCCTCGACGGTGACGTGACTCCCGCCGACCGAGGGTTCGAGAGGAAAGCCGGAGATGCCGTGTCTCTCGAGAGTCCTGTCGGGATCGTGAGAGAACAGACAGATCTCCGAGTCGGGTTGTCGCTTCTGAATGTTGTGGATCACCGCGTCCTGCGTAGCGGCGTCGCCGAGGTTGGCTCCCGTCATGTGGTCGAGCAAGCCGATTCGCCTCATGACCGGGTCCCCCTCATGCGCGACCAGGGTGAGACGAGGGTCCTCAGTGCACGTCTGGAATTGAAGGTGACGTCGTCGCGATAGCAGGGATAGGAGTATTTCGCCCACCTCGCCAGATGGGTGTAACACTCGACGCGCTCGGACAGGCTGAGCGGTGCCGCGCGAATGGAATCGGCGTACTCTCTGGTCAGCCGCCAACGTGGGAAGAGCCATTTGCCCTCGAGCCGCGGATCGAGAATGCGAACGAACGCCTGGCGGTCGACGAGGCGCTGGACATGGGCTTGATCGGCGTGCTTGCGCACCTTGACCAGGGGCTCGGGTGCACGCTCGAAACGCCCCAGAAGCGCCAGACGAGCGAGGTGGACACCGTCGTAGTGTCCGTAGCTGCCGAGCAGCGGGATCTTCTGCAGGGCGGTCTGGCGCATGAGACCGAACTCCTCGATGCAGTCGCTGTCCAGGGCCGCCTTGAAGCGCACGGAAGCTGACGGCGAGTCAAAGTGGAAGGGGCGCTCGTCGACCCCGACTTCGCGGGAGCTCTCGTCGATGTGCATCACCTTCGAGAACGCCAAGACGACCTCGGGGTCGGCGTCGAGGATCTCCACGCAGCGCTCCAGGAAGGTGGGAGCGTAGCGGTCGTCTGCCGAGATCCACCTGAAGTACTCGCCACGGGTGAGTTCGAGTGAGCGGTTGTGGTTGCGAATGACCCCGACGTTCTCCGCATTTCGATGGTACCGAATGCGAGAATCCGCCCTCGCGAATCGTCGACAGATCTCCTCGGTTCCGTCCGTAGACGCGTTGTCCACGATGACCAGCTCGAAGTCCTCGAAGGTTTGGGAGAGATGGGACTCGATGGCCCCGGTGAGGTAGGGCTCCCCGTTGTAGACCGGGAAGCCGGTGCTGACTCTTGGCCGATGGGCTGTCATGCTTCACCTACAACAGGGCTCTCAGCTACCTCGACGCAGCCATTCCCTGGCTTTGATGACGAGCGTACGAC